>DATCDL010000346.1:0-27057 GCA_036510715.1 Acidobacteriaceae bacterium | reverse complement strand
GAATGCCGGCTTTGGCGAGCGCCTTTTGATATCCGCGGAGCCGATCGATGGACGGACTGGTGCTGGTGCCGCCGATGTGGGCGATGCGCGTTCGCCCGGTGTCGAGCAGATGGCGCGTGGCAAGTTCGCCGGCCATCACGTCATTGCAGCCGACGAAGTTCGCCTTGAGGGAACGGAACCGGCGGTCGAGGAGCACGAGCACGGTGTTGCTGTTGCCGAGGAAGGGCTTGGACGCGTGCGGCTGACAGGACGCGACGAGGATGGCGTCCATGCCGCGATTGAGCAGGGTGCGAATCTCGTTGCGCTCGATCTCGGGGTCCTCTTCAGAAGAGGCGAGCATGAGCGCGAAGCCGCTCTGCCGGAGCGCTCCTCCGAGCGACTTTGCCAGCTCGGCGAAGAAGGGATGGACGAGGTCCGGCACGACCAGCCCCACTGCAAACGATTGGCCGCTGGCCAGCGCTTGTGCCAGCATGTTGGGCTGGTATTTCAGCTCCTTCATGCGCTGCAACACGCGCGCACGCGTGACGTCGCCGATGTCAGAGCTGCCGCGAAGGACCTTTGAAACTGTGACAGTGGAGACGCCCAGATCCTGGGCAATATCTTTCAACCTGACGGCCATGCATTCTCCAGAGAGGGCTGGTGCGCATCCGTTCTCTATGCGTATCCGTTCCCAATGAGTATCCAGTGTAGCGGCGAAGCTCAGCTGAAGCGGGTGCCGCGCCACAGCGCCCATCCGCCGCCCAGCAGCGAGGCCAGCAGCAGCGCACTCAACACCAGAACCCAGTGCAGGTTCATCGCGAGCGCAGGCACCCTGGCGTTGACGCCGAGCCAGACAAAGATAAAAGTAGCCAGCGCCACAATGACGCCATCCCACCATCGCCTGCGCTCGTTGCGGCTGCCGAGCTCGTCTCCGCTCTGGGCCAGCAACACCTCCTGGTAGTCCATGCCGTAGCGGTCACACTCCCGCTCCAGCGCCATATTGCGGGAGAGATTTTCGCGAGAGGAAGCAACGGCAGTGCTGATGGAAAGAGCTCCGAGAACCATCAGCACAGATCCAGCCAGGACCAGGATGAGGTGAGCGTGGCTTGCGCCGACGAGTTCGCCAAAGACGAGCGCACCCCACGCGAGTCCCCAAAGCTGGTTCGTGTTGGAGAGCGGAATGCCGCGACCGATCCCGAGGTACTTGGTGGCGAATTGCTGGAAGAGGTCGCCGATCACCCACACGAAGCCTCCCAGAAAGAGCCAGAAGAGGAGCTGCTTGTTGTGGGCCAGTTGGAATGCGGAGGAGTGGAAGCCGCCGTCGAGCGTGAAGGTGAGCAGCAGCATGGTGCCGAGCTCGCCGACGGTGAAGACGGTGACGAACGAGAGGGGGTTCATGCCGCTCAAATAGGCCTTGCGGTAGGGGACATACATTGTGCCCCACATCAGGCTGGCTCCCCCGGCAGCCAGCAGGCCGTGCACCGCGTGGGGCGAGATGGAAGCACCGGTCGCGATGGTGCTGAAGCCGAGCATGATCGCGGCGATCACAATGACGACCGCGCCGAGGATGACCTTGAAGAGGTTCTTCGCGCTCGCACCCTCCAGCTCGCGAAAGAGCAGCATACCCCAGCCCAGACCGACGAGGCAGTTGGTGTTCCAGAGAGGGAAGGCGGTGGCGAGGCCGACGTCGCGGATGGCGAAGACGGTGAGGGTGTTCGCCACGGCCCAGAGCGCGCCGGCGAGGATGGCCCAGATGATGAGGTGTTTTCTTGCCGCAAGATCCGCGAAGACGTAGCTGGTGCCTTTGAGCAATGTAGGAAAGGTCCAGCGCGCCGTGAAGACTCCGGCCACCATGCAGAGGGAGATCGCAAAGGGCGAAAAGCCGGCGTTCACCAGCTTGGTGGGAGCCTCTGCGCCGCCGAGCCAAACACCCGCTGCAAGGCCGCAGATCACACCCATGCCGTGCAGCGAGAGGTTCGTTCTGGCGGACCGAGGGTGGACATCCGCCGTGTTGCTCACCATGCCCAAGCTCTCTCCCGTAGGTTCAACGTTGTCTTAGTGCAGAAACACGAGGAGGAGAATACCAGCGATCAGTACCCCAGCCGGCACCCAGAACTGCACATCGGTCAAAATGGCCTTGACTGTCTGAGATCCGCTTTTTCGATTCATGTGGGTCTCACCTTCTCCAGTTTTCTCCTCTGGAGAAATCAGGCCATCGTTAGCGATCACGTTGCGTTACGGTAGAGCGTCGCTCATACCGGTGTCAAGCAACGTGTGGGGAAGAAATGTTTGCTCTTGAGATCTGAAAAGACTTGCGCCGTGCAGCCGCGTCCTGTTACGTTAGCGGTTACGTAGCCGTGTGGAGCCAGAACTCCACGAGTGCCGCCCAATTCCATCCTCCTGAGGAGAGATGCCATGAGTTCATCCACATCATCAACAGCCGTTCCCCATCAGCCACTGCACGACCTCGACGAGTGGGATGACTTTCTTGCAGGGCGCTATAAAGCGGGTAAGAGCGAAGAAGAGTTTCGCGTGTATGACGCGACGGCTACGCGCGGTGTTGCGGAGTTTTATCGGCTGAACCACGAGAACATGACCGTCGACTACGTCCTTCAGAAAGAGAAAGAGTACTTCGGCCTGAACAAGGGCCAGAAGACCATCTGGGAGGCGGCGGACTTTCTCAACACCTTGGTGGACGACAGCGATCCGGATACCGACCTGACGCAGATCGAGCACCTGCTGCAGACCTCCGAGGCGATGCGCCGGGATGACTGCCCGCGCTGGATGATTCTGACCGGATTCATCCACGACCTGGGCAAGTGCCTCTGCCTGTATGGAGAGCCGCAGTGGGGCGTGGTGGGGGACACTTTTCCCGTGGGCTGCGCGTGGTCGAGGGATATTGTCTTCCCCGAGTATTTTGCCCTGAACCCGGACCGCAATGTGGCTGAGTACCAGACGAAGTGCGGAATCTATGAGGCGGGCTGCGGCCTGGAGAATGTACACATGTCGTTTGGGCACGATGGCTACATCGCCGAGGTGATGAAGCCGTATCTTCGCGACGAGTCGCTCTACATGCTTCGCTTCCACTCGTTCTACCCGTGGCATAAGCACGGCGCATATGACCACCTGTGTAATGACAAGGACCGTTCGATGCTGGAATGGGTGCTCAAGTTCAATCAGTACGACCTTTACTCCAAGGGCAACACCAAGCCGAACCTCAAGGAGTTGAAGCCCTATTACGATGAATTGTTTGCCGAGTTTCTGCCTGCCACGTTGGCCTGGTAGGCAGTAGCCAACGCTCAGATCAGGCGGCGTCCTGCCGGCTAAAGTCCTTTGCAGCAATCTTCGCAGCCGAAGTTATTTCTCATGCGGCGATTGTTGACGGTCTACTCATCTCACTATTGCTGGCACACAAGGCAATCTGCCTTTGACTCCATGTTCCGGCAAGCAGCGACCAGGGAGAAGACCCTAATGGGGACGATAGAGAAGAGACCGGTCAAAACAGACTCCGGAACGGCACCGAATTCCAGCAGCGACTTCAAGAGCCTCTCTACTCCCGATCTGGAAGCCCGGCTTGAATCGTCTCCCAAGGGCCTGGGACAAGTCGAAGCGGCCAAGCGTCTGACGCAGTACGGACCCAACGAGTTGACGGAGAAGAAGACGAATGCCCTCCTGAAATTTCTAGGCTATTTCTGGGGGCCGATACCGTGGATGATCGAGGCTGCCGTGATCCTGTCGGCGCTGGTGCGTCACTGGTCCGACTTCTTCATCATCCTTGCGCTGCTTTGCTCCAATGCCGTCGTCGCATTCTGGGAAGAGCATCAGGCTGGCAATGCCATCGAAGCGCTGAAGGCAACGCTCGCGATTCAGTCCCGCGTTCTACGGGATGGAGCCTGGACATCCGTCCCCGCGCGCGAGTTGGTTCCTGGGGACGCTATCCGCATTCGGCTCGGCGACATTGTGCCGGCCGACTCCCGGCTGCTCTCGGGAGATCCCGTGGAGTTGGATCAATCGGCATTGACCGGGGAGTCGCTGCCCGCCACGAAGAAGGAGGGCGATGCCGTCTATTCGGGCTCGATCATTCGCCGCGGTGAGATCGACGCCATGGTCTATGCCACCGGCAGCAAGACCTACTTCGGCAAGACCGCGGAATTGGTGCAAGAGGCTCACACGATCAGTCATTTTCAGCGAGCTGTACTGAAGATTGGCGATTACTTAATCTTCCTGGCCGTGGGGTTGGTCGCTCTGATTCTGGTCGTGGCGCTCTTTCGTGGAGATCCGATCTTTGACACGCTGGAGTTCGCCCTTGTGCTTCTGGTAGCTGCGATCCCGGTCGCGATGCCGACAGTGTTGTCGGTGACGATGGCCGTTGGAGCTCGTCTGTTGGCGAAGAGCAAGGCCATCGTGACACGGCTGTCCGCTATCGAGGAGTTGGCGGGAGTCGATATCCTTTGCTCCGACAAGACCGGAACGCTGACCCAGAACAAGCTTACGCTCGGCGAACCCTTTACCGTTGACCCGGTTACGAACGAAGAACTGGTCCTCTGGGGAGCGCTCGCTTCGAGGGTGGAAGATAAAGATACGATCGACCTCGCTGTCATCGGCGGAGTGAAGGACAGTGCAACCCTGAAGCAATATCAGATCGAGCATTTCACTCCATTCGATCCGGTGCATAAGCGTACCGAGGCTGAAGTTCGGGACGCCAGCGGGAAGCAGTTCAAGGTTTCCAAAGGTGCGCCGCAGGTCATCCTTGCGATGTCCACCAACGCTGCCAGCGTCAAGGAGAAGGTGGAGACCGCGATCAACGCGTTTGCAGGCAGAGGGTTCCGGTCCCTTGGAGTTTCGCACACCGACAGCGCCGGCAACTGGCAGTTCGCGGGAGTGTTGCCGCTGTTCGATCCTTCTCGCCCACAGGCGAAGCAGACCATCGCCGACGCCAGGGAAATGGGGATTGACGTAAAGATGGTCACCGGAGACCAGGTGGCGATTGCGCGTGAAACCGCACGCCAACTCGGGCTGGGAACCGACATTCTGGATGCGAGCGGTCTAACGGCCAACGCCAAGAGCGCGCTTTCCATCTCCGAAATTGAAAAGGCGGACGGCTTCGCCCAGGTCTTCCCGGAGCACAAGTTCCATCTCGTAGACATTCTTCAGAAGAACGGACACATCGTCGGCATGACGGGCGATGGGGTCAACGATGCTCCGGCGTTGAAGAAGGCGGACTGCGGAATCGCGGTCTCCGGCGCAACCGACGCTGCGAGGGCCGCGGCGGCCATTGTTCTGCTCTCCCCAGGGCTCTCTGTCATCATCGATGCGGTCAAGGAGAGCCGTCGTATCTTCCAGAGAATGAACAGCTATGCGATCTATCGGATCGCCGAGACCCTACGAGTGCTGCTGTTCATGACGCTCGCCATCCTCGTCTTCAACTTCTATCCGGTCACCGCCGTCATGATCGTGATGCTCGCCTTGTTGAATGATGGCGCCATCCTCTCCATCGCTTACGACAACGTTCAGTTCAAGAACAAGCCGGAGGCGTGGAACATGCGCCTGGTTCTCGGAATATCGACGGTGCTGGGCATCATTGGGGTCGTTGCCGCATTCCTGCTGTTCTATCTCGGCGAACGAGTCTTCCATCTTGACCGGGCCCACGTTCAGACTTTGATGTACCTGAAGCTCTCTGTGGCCGGCCATCTGACCATCTTCCTGACGCGGACGCGGGGGCCCTTCTGGTCTACCAAGCCTGCCCGCATTCTCTGGATCGCTGTTCTCGGAACTCAGACAGTGGCCACGTTGATCGCCGTGTACGGCCTCTTTATGACACCCCTTGGGTGGCGCTGGGCAGGGTTTGTCTGGGTCTACGCAATTTGCTGGGCCTTGGTCAACGACCGGCTGAAGCTACTGGCCTATCGGATATTGGATCCGCCGGGCACTCCATTCCCTGCAAAGAAGGAGAACCTTGTTGCCGCCAGAGCGTGACCAGACGGGCTTGCGCTCTGCCACATCCTCGGGTTGGCATTGAGATGCAGCTTTGATTTCGATGTGCTCTCCCTGCGCATCGTCCGGCAGTGTCCCCTTTGCGTGACCCTGCAATGTGGACAACGTCGTCAGACCCCGGCCCTGATCGAGGTCCTCCCGGACGACGCTACCGCTCACCGTTTCCTGCTTCAGGAGTTGCCGTGCCGGAGAACCTAATGACGAACTCGCAGATGACACGCTTTCGAATCGCATTGATCCTGGCGGTCATTGCGGATGCGCTTCAAGTCATCTTTCTTCCGCTCTTCGTGGAGGGCGCTGAATCTCCGGCCGAGGACGTTCTAGACTTTGGGGTAGCCGGGTTACTGATCTACCTTCTCGGCTGGCACTGGGAGTTTCTGCCCTCGTTCTTTGCCAAGCTCGTGCCCGGCGTCGACCTGGTCCCGTTGTGGACGCTCGCGGTTGCGAACGTCTACAGGACGACGAAGCGGATCGCGGTCAGCACGGCAGAAGGAGAGGAAGCTCCCAGAGACTGAGAAGCCAAAGGCATCCACCGGGGCAGGCTCGAGGCACCGATCCGTCGATGTATCCGCCTTTTCCGTTCCTAATCGATGGAATCATATAAGCTATTGGAACTGGTCTACATCGCTCCCCTCTCCGCCCCCATAAACGCTCGCTGTCCGCACAGGACCTCTCGCAAACCCGGAAACCTGCCGATAGTGTCTTCGTAGATCCCAAACCGGCGAGGCGCTGGTCGAGGGTTGGCGACGCAACCATAGAAACTTAAGCATGCAGACAGAGCCCCGAAATTCGTCAGCTTTGCAACACCCGCCGCAGGCAGAGAAGGCGTTCGAAACGTATCCTGCCGCGTGGCGTGGACGTCCGTGGTCACAAAAAGGGGCGAATTTGGAGGGGGGTGGGCGCGAACCGCAACAACTGCGTCGCGAACTGGGGAAGATGAAGTTGGTGCTGGAGGCGAAGCGGTCGCAGCACCGGAAGATGGAGCAGTGGTCGCAGTCGTGGTTTCTGAGCAGGCTGATCTCACGTGTCTATCTGGACGAGTTGGGCTCGGATATAGCGTGGCTCGAGGCCGTTGTAGCAACCAACGCGCACGAGCTTGATCACCTACAGCATGCGAGTCCCCTCAAACCGGAGGCTCAGCCGCGGCACCCTTCCACGCCTCTTCGCAAAGGCATCCAGGTAGGAGTTAGAGACAAAGTGGTCAAAGGCTAGCAGAAGTTACGAGGCCTGATTCTTGGACCGGCCCTTCTGTCGGACCATATTACGGATCAAGTAAAAGGAAAATAGCGCGTTGCCAATCAGATATCGATTAGCAAGGCGCAAGGGCTCCTGGGCCCAGCGGTAAAGCCACTCGAGGCCAGAATTCTGCACCCACAAAGGAGCGCGACGCGTTACCCCGCAGATCATCTCGAAGCTTCCGCCAACCCCCACAGCCACTGGAATGCCAAGAGGACGAATATGCTCCTGGATGAAAAATTCCTGGCGCGGAGCTCCAAGCGCCACATAGATGATGGAAGGCTTGGCTGCTTTGATCGCTTCAAGAACTTCATTCAGAATTTCAGGATTCTGAATGAACCCAACCGGGGGGCAGCTTACGCCTGCGACTCGCAGGCCAGGATACTTCTTCATCATGATGGAAGCAGTCTTTGCGGCAGATCCGGGATTGCCTCCGAGAAAGTAGCTCGTGAGATCGAGCAAGACTGATTCCGCGCAGAGATAAGAGATGAGATCAACGCCTGCGATGCGCGCAACCGTTTTGCGGCCTAACCATTTGCATGCGACCGCCACGGAGATCCCGTCGGCGCAGACATATTCAGCTTCACCTACGCATTGGCGAAAGTCTTCGCGCTCTTCTGCGAGGACATAGAACTGCGCATTGGCTGTTACGACGTGGTTTGTCTTGCCAGGCGCGAACGTATGACCGATGAGCCGGCGCGTCAACTCATAGACAGAGAGTGAGTCGATTCGTAGAGGGCCGATGCCGATGCGTTCGGGCAGACCATAGTAAGGGTCAATAGGTGTGTCGAACGGGGTCTGAACCTGCGACGTACTGATCAACTGCATGCCCTGAGCCATCAAGCCCTCCTGCGTCTCGAATCTAAAAGCTCATGGCACTACCGGACGGTAAAGTGGACATGATGCAGATAGTCTTTGAGTATCTAGCCGGGGAGTGGGCGAGTTCTTTCCAATTGCTCAGAAAACAGGGGACGAACTCTTCGTGGTATTACCAACACGATAAACACTTGATTCACTTGTGACGGCTGAAGAAGAAGCCTTGAGTCTTAGCTATCGTCAAACCAGCAAATTGCAAGATTCCTGATTGTTGCAGAAAGCCCTCAAATGATGGATAACCCCTTTGCGGGTGTTAATCCCTAGTATGCCAGATTCCGCACAACCCGCAAGTCCTTTGTGAGGTGCCAGACATGAGCGGACTGATTTTCAAACACAAATGATTCCATCATGAGCAAAAGTACACAACTGCACTCATCAAGAGTCGCTGAGTACCGCACCGGCCTGCTTCTTCAGACCTATACAAGCCAGAACGAAGAGTAGCCAGAGAATCCGAAGATACCCAAAATCGCTCTCTCCAATGTTGTAGACGAGGTTACAAAGAATGACCACGATGCACCATCGCACGAAGGATGAGTGGGAACTGCGCTGAAAGCTGCGGACAGCGTTTGTTCCAGCCTGTAAGGTCATCAATGCCAGAGCAGCCACTGCCAACACACCCATCTGCAACCACAGGTCGAGATATCCACTTTGGGCCTGAAATAAAGTCCAGCCAGCGATGAGCACAATGTTTGTCGACGCGCCGTGCAGCCCTTTCCAGAACGCCTCATATCCATAACCCAGCAGCGGCCGCTGGATGATCGCATCCCAGGCTGCTGCCCAGATCACCGTGCGCTCGTTGAGCGTGGGATCCTTGCCGACCGTGGTCAAAATCAACGAGGCCAGCAGAGAGAAGAGATAGACGAGACCCCCGACGACTGGGACCGCTGTGAATGCCAGGAAGAGTGAGTCCTTAGCCGGCAGTTTTTGAAGCAGCCAGAGGGCGCCGGATAGAGTAAGCGCGAACAGGGTCAGGAGCCAGCCTGTTCTCGATTGCGACATGATAATCAGCACCAGGCAAAGTACAACATAGACAGCCCGAAGCTGCCTCGCCAGTGCGTGCTTCGGCTTCCAGTGGATCGCTGTGACGAGGAACAGGGTAACCGCACCGGCGCATTGCTGTTTGTGAGCGAAGATCCCACGCCATCCCGCCGACGTCGCGCCGATGCTGGGCACCAGGAGCGCCAGCACGATACTTGCAGGTACCGCGACGGCCCCGGTCAGCATGATCAGATCCAGTTGCCCATCCGTCGTGAACGTCTCTGTGAGATAAATTGCGAATAGTGTAAAACAGAGCAAGGTGATCCCGCTGATCAGGCTCTGACGCGGATCGACCGACCACGCACAGGACAAGAGTGCCAGCACTGGAAGAGCGATGATTAACTTCATCCTGAGCGACGCAGCGAAAACTGCCGGGAACCTCTTGACGATCACGGTAAAACAGATGACCGATACGGTGAGCAAGGCGATTTGGTGGGTCCGCGAAGAGCTCTCGGAAGAGCTCGTTGCTGCAGTGCCGATGGATCCGCCGTTGGCATAGTAGAGCAGCGGCAGGAGAATGAACCACGTTCGCACCAGCTTGCTGATGGCGATGGGCGGTCGTGCAACAGGAGACTCAGCGAGCGCTGGCATAGCGCGGCCTCCTTTCCAGGCCAGATATTAACCGCTGCTTCATCGGCTCGTATACCCCCACTTGCCCGGTACGGGGCTGGAGCCAGAGAGCGTGCGTAACGCCGATTTGACTGCGTCCATGGCCGGCTTTGGGTGCAGCGAGTCGTCCAGCAGTCCGGGGCGGTGCGGCTTTCCATCAGCGCGATGAAATTTTGCGGGCTGCATTGAATCAAGCCAGTCCCACCGGTCAGTCGGTGTCCAAAAAATGATTCGGTCGGTCTTGCCGGCGGGCACAACCTGGGTAAGGTAGTCGTAATAACACTGGGCGACCACGCGATCCCTTTCCCGCTCGTCACCCTGCACCTTGGTGTCATCGACATCAAGTTCCGTGATGAGAACTTGCAGGCCCAGAGCACGCACGTGTTTTATAAATTCAAGAAAAGCCGGCCCTCCAAACGGCGCCGACCCGTCCAAGTGGGATTCGATCCCAATCGCCTGAACGGGCACTCCGCGTTTGAGCAATTGCTCCAGCAGAGTGAGCGTCAACTCGCGAGTTCGTTCAAACTCGGGAAGATCTTGTTCCACGTAATAGCAATTTAAGACGCGCAATGCATCGGGATCGGCAGCCCTCGCCGCGTGAAATGCGATGTCAAGATACTGTGGACCGAGCATGTTCACCCATACGCCTGGATAGAGTCCATCCGCACGTTTGCTCCAATGCACGACTGGTTCGTTGACAACGTCCCACGATTCAATCCTTCCGCGATACCGCCCCACCACTGTCGTGATGTGGTCAGTCAGTTGCTGAGCCGCATTCAGCCGCGTGAGCACAGATGGAAACCACGCGGGATTTGCATTCGGACTGTTCCAGCAAAGATTGTGGCCATGCACCAACATGCCGTGACTCGCGCAGAAGTGGACCATCCAATCAGCGTCGTCGAAGGTGTAGGTGTCCGGCGCCGGATGTATTCTGGGCCATTTGAGTTCGTTTCCCGGAGTCAGGAGATTGAAGTTCTGCGCTACAAATTGTGCGAACTCCTCGACCTGGAGGTCGGCCCTTTCGCTTTGAACCCCCAGCTTCACGTTGGATTGAGCCGCCAATCCCCTGAGCGAGTCCGCTGCCCTCTCCTCTGAAGGTAGGCACGCCCTCAATGGTTCTGAGAGCATCAGTCCGGACCCAAGACCTAGTGCATTGATCAACATCTCTCTTCGCGTCATGCACCCTCTGTGCGGCTAGCGCATCCACAAATCCTGGCAGAGTTCGGTTTCTTGTTCAGGAGTAGATTGCCTCAATCGAATGTTACTGCAGAACAACAAATGACTCATTTGCGCCTTTGATTTTGCTGATTCCCATCTGATCCAGGTCTGAATCTATTACACATAGCGTCTGTGGGCTTCTCGACGAGGCGCCTCAGAACGCAAGCAATCGCTACTCAGATCCTCAGCAGCGGGCCCGCAATCGGACGATAACTCAGGCTGTAGCTGAAGGAGAGTAATAGAATGGAGGTGCAACTTATTCAGCTCTAATGGTAGTAGGACGCGGCGTCTTTTTACGAAATGATTTGTGCGATTTGGGAAACCAGCTCGCTGATATCACGATGGATCCATAGCCGTACATTCTGCCGTTACCTGAAAATGGAGACAATGCGCTCGACTAGCCATGCTAGGATGAGGGTTCCCTGAATTAGCCACATGTGCAGTACATGCACGCCGATCCAGGAGTGTCATGCACCCTGATCCTCGAGCCAGAGTATGAAGTCGAAGTCCGTAAGTGTGATTATTCCAGCGTTCAACGTCGCTAGCTGTATAAGCACGGCGATTCACTCCGCGCTTTCCCAATCACTTCCACCTCTCGAGATTATTGTCATCGACGATGCTTCGACAGATGACACAGCTTCCATCGTCGCCGATATCGCCAGAGATCATAAGACCGTCCGACTCATTCAGATGCCACAGAACAGAGGAGTTGCGGCTGCACGCAACGTTGGTCTGGAGAATTGCTCCTCGGACTGGATCGCAATTCTGGATTCGGACGATCGATACCTTCCGCAGCGTTTGGAATACCTGGTGGCTGTAGCGGAAGAAGGGGGACTCGACCTCGCCGCAGACAACTTCTATAACTACGATGCTTTCGCGGACCAGATCGTGGGCGTCGTAGTACCTCCCGAAATGATTGGAACTTGTTTGCCTTTGGATCGTTACGATTTTGTTCGCAATTGCATGACGAATATGGCGGGCGCAGTGGACCTTGGCCTACTGAAGCCGATCCTGCGGCGCAGTTTTATTGAACAACTTGGCTTGCGTTATCGCGACGATGTCCGGCACGGAGAAGACTTTACCTTTTACTTGACGGCTCTGGTGCATCAAGCAAAGTTCGCTGTATTTCCGGAAGCTTACTATGTGTATACCCAGCGGCTAGGAAGTGTCAGTGGGAAGCATTCCGCACTGACCAGAACAAGAGTTGATCTGTCAGGGATCGAAGCAGAAAGCAGAAGAATCGCCACGTCCCAATTGACAGACAACGACCCACAGCTTGCCCACCTATTGAATCTGCGCGCTGATCGCATGCGGGCCGCAAAGAAGTTCTTTGCTTTCCGGACAGCCGTGACTGAGGGGCATTGGATTCAAGCTGCTCACCGTGCGTTTGTTGACAAGGAAGTAAGAAGCTGTGCTTCACAAGCCCTCGAACACAAGTTCAAGAAACGCTGGCGCAATTTGCTCGATGCAGGTAGATAATCATGCTGCATCAGGGAGATCGATAGCGTGCAACTACTATCGCGGCTGACAAAGAGCGGCTTGGCCAGAGACACAATGCATCTATCGATAGGCCAAGGACTGCGACTCCTGATCCAAGCGGCCTATTTTGTTCTGATCGCGCGGTCGCTAGGCCCCGCAGCTTATGGAGCCTTCGCAGCAGTTGTCGCTCTTGCCGCTGTACTTGGACCATTTTCGGGCATGGGAACCACAAATTTGTTTATCAGGGATGTGCGTTCCGGTAAGCGTGAGGCCGTGATCTGCTGGGGTAACGGCCTTCTGATTACGGTCGTATCCGGATCACTGCTGACGGTTCTCGTCCTAGTTCTGAACCACTTTCTTCATTTGAAGACAAGCTCCTTCATTGTGCTAGTGGTCTGTATCTCGGATCTCATTTTCATGAAGATCACGGAACTCGCTGCATTCGGGTTTGCGGCAAGCAACCGCATGAAGGATACGTCGATTCAAAGCGTTGTGATCAGTTTGCTACGCTTGCTTGCGATAGGGATTCTTGTCCTGGCGCTTCATCATGTATCTCTTTCGGAGTGGGTATGGGCTTATCTGGTGAGCGGCATGGTGGGAACGGGGTATGCCGTCTATCGAGGAACTGCTCTTTGGGGAAGTCCGCAACTCCAATTGAGTTCACTGCGAGAGGATCTGTCCGAGGGACTGTTCTTCAGCATCAGCACCTCGGCAACAAGTATCTACAACGATGTCGATAAGATCATGCTTGGGCGCCTCTCCGACTTTGCCTCGACCGGAATCTATAGCGCAGCTTACCGCCTCATTGACGTAAGCATGACGCCTGTCCGCTCCCTCGTTTCAGCGGCCTATCCGGTTTTCTTCAAGAAGGGCGTAGGTGGGATACGTGCTACGTATCCTTACGCAAAGTCCCTCATTTTCAAGGCCTCGATGTATGGCGCCGCAATTTCGATCGGCTTATGGATATGCGCGCCGATACTACCCCTGCTCCTGGGCAAACAATACATCCTTGCCGTACCAGCACTCCGTCTTCTGTCGCTTATTCCCCTCCTAAGGTGCTTTCATGTTTTTCTCGCGGACTCCTTATCGGGCGCGGGATTTCAGCGCACACGAACAGTCATTCAGGTGGGCGTAGGACTCCTGAATGTAATAGCAAACCTATTAATCCTTCCACGCTTTTCCTGGCGAGGAGCGGCTTGGACGAGCTTAGCCTGCGATGGATTGTTAGTAGTCATCTTCTGGGCTGTTTCTGATTACCTATACCGAAGACAAACGCCGCAGATCGGAGAAGTAATGCCGGCCTAGTTGATCAGGCCATGAGGTGTTTGGATCATTGAAGGGGGAGCATGCAGTCGACCCAGGATTTTACGCACTTGATCCTAACTCGCTTCAATACCGCCGTTGATTTCGCGCCTCCAGCGACGGGTCTGGATGATGCATGGCTCAAATCAAGGCTGCTTCTGTTCGAGCGCTATTGCCTTCCGACAGTCGCCGCTCAAAGGCACGCAACCTTCAAATGGCTGGTCTTTTGCGACGCGGCCAGCCCGGCATGGTTCAAAGAGAAAATGTCTTCCTATGGCGATTTAGTTTCACCGCTATATATCGATGGGCCTGCCACGGATGAGGTCATTGCGCGATCCGTCGCAGCCGCGGGGTTGGTTTCAAGCTCATACCTCATCACCACGAGGCTAGACAACGATGATGGTCTCGGGAGAGATCACCTCAGGCTTATTCAACGAGCATTCAAGCAACAGGATCGGGAGTTTCTTGTATTCCCCTTAGGGCTGCAACTCTATCGAGGGCGCCTCTATCACTGCTATTGGAAATCGAATCCGTTTCTTTCACTGGTGGAGAGAGTTAAAGGAGACGGTTATTTCACGACCGTCTTGTGCGTTGAACATGATCGTGTCCGAACGACTGGCAAGGTCCGCAATATTATCTCCGCACCGCAATGGCTGCAGGTGATTCATGGATCCAACCTGCTGAATGTGCTTCGCGGGTGGCCGCGAGTTTCCCGTCGAGCACTAACAGCGTTTAGCATCCCCTTGGCGAACGAAGGATCCGACACCATAGCGACTCAGCTTAGGTTTTCAACTGCCGCCTTCATTACACGAGGACGAAGGCTCTGGGACAAGATTGTTAAAGGAATCCGCCGCCGCTCCGCCGAGTAACTGGTTCTTTGTGGCAGCACCCGCCAATGGCCGGCATCGACTAGCGGCCTTACTTGCAGCCGACCCCGGGAGCGCACGCCGCAGCGTAGATGTCTTCTAATATTTGTGTCTGAGTTTCGAGAGAGTATTTCTCCCGGATGCGCGCTGAGCCACGAGCGCTGAAGCGGCTCCACAACGTCGCATCGCTGAGTAGGCGAATGATGGCAGCAGCAAGCGCATGAGTATCTCGCTCCGGCACAAGCAGGCCTGTGTGGCCATCTTCCACGGCTTCCGGAAGACCTCCGTGATTGAAACTCACAACAGGAGTCCCCATCGCCTGCGCCTCTGCAAAGACCATACCGAACCCTTCGCTGTCTCCGTTGTCAGCTCGAAGGCTTGGAACGCAGAATAGGGAAGCGCGCGACATACAATCCCGCACCTCTGAGATGGGGCGCGCTCCCAGAAAACGCACAGGGATATTCAGTTGGCTCGCTTGCGCCTGCAGGCGGCTTCGCAGGGGACCGTCACCGATAACGGTGAGGGATGTGCCTGGTAGTGCTCGGCTAACTTCGACCATCGCCTCAAGTAGAAACTGACATCCCTTCTTCTGAACGAGACGGCCTACAAATAAGATGTTTCCATCGCGAGGCCCGTCCGATTGGGAAAAGTGCTTGCAGTCCACACCGGTGTAATGCACTCGCAGTTTATTCCGGGGAAAGCCCGCCTCAATTGCCTGATAGCGAATGAATTCCGAGACACACAAAAAGGTGTGCGCACCTTCCCAAAGTTGGCGCCGTCGGAGCAAATATAAAAGGCCGGTCGCGCTGGATCGCAGGCTGCTGTCGCTACTTGTGACGTCGTATCCGTGAAGAGAGACGATAAGAGGAATGTTCAGGTGTTCGGCCAGAGGCAATGCGGCTACGCCATCCAGTGCGAAGTGCGCATGAATCAGCGATGGCCGGACCTCTTTAATCCGGGCCTTGAAGGCGGGGCTATAGCCGCTCACTTGGTAGAGCAGCGTTCTCAGCAAGGGCAACCGCGCTCCGTGCGATGCAAGCAAAATGCTCCGGGCCGAATGGGGTAGGCCCGATCTCTCTTGTTTGAGACCGGCGTAGATTGGCTCAAAACGGCGAAGGGCTTCTGCTTGTTCTCGAATGAACGTTTCGCTCACGGGCAGAAGGGCAGATCGAAAGATCACAACGCGAGGGCAGTTGCTAGAGTGAGGGGTTTCGCTCATGCTACAAGACTCGATCCGTGGATTGACCAGGGAGCGTCCTGGATCTCGCGAAAAAGAGCCTGTCACGAAGTTGCTTTCGATGCTTTGGTGAAAGGATATAGGCTCCGCACAGGAGCGTGACGAGATAGGGTGTAGCGGATCCTACGATCACAGCTTCCTTGAATAGTGTTGCAAATCCCTTCCAGCCAGCACTATCCTCTACCGCCCGGCCCACGCAGGTCCCCACGATGAATCGAGAATAAGCTCGTCTACTCAATAAATGTCGTCGGCGCCTGCCCCACTCCAGACGGGCCTTCCAATTCAGACTGCTGGTTATGCTAGTGCGCCCAGTCGGCACGTGATAGATGGAAAGCGGTTCATCGATTACTACCAACTTAAATGCTTCATCACGGCTTACACGAAGAAACCAATCCATATCCTGGAAAAATGGGAGGCTACTGTCGAAAGGCACGCGTAGATAAAGCGCCTTTGAACACAGGAATGTGGACGTCTGGAAATAACATAGATAGTCGAACATGAACTCAGAGATGGGCTCACCTTCTTTTGGCAAACGACGTGGACGCACGATATCCGCTGTACCTGGCGCATGACAGATGTAGCGCGACGTCACAAGTACTCCATCGCTCTCACCCGACTGGACAGGTGCCAATTGCTGCTCCAACTTATTTGGCAACCATTCATCATCGTCATCCAGAAGAGCTATCCACCGACCGCTTGCCGAGCGCACCCCCACGTTGCGGGCTTCGGATCCTCCCACCTTCTCGGATAATTCAAGGTACCTTAGTCTCGGCTCATGGATCTGTTCGATCGCATGCCTTGACTCGGGATCAAGTCCGTCCATCACGACAACTATCTCAAAGTCGCCGAAGGTCTGCCGTCGCACGCTCTCGATAGAGCGTACAAGGAGTTGTGGGCGATTGAATGTTGGGATGACGACTGTAACCGTCGGAATCTGCTGATCCAATACGTACTCCTCAAAGATTCTGGAGTTCACGGGAGTCCTTACAGAGGAGCGAGGATCGGTAACCACTTGAAAGGGTTCAGCGCAAAGCCTTTGTTCGCTCAGGTAGGCGTTGGACCCCTTGCCAATACTGCACCGATGCAACAAATGCTGTACACCTTTGATGATACGCCATACACTATGGGGAAAGTATCAACACTGTAATACTGCTCACTCTCGACAGCCGTCAATCAGCCAATGTGTCTCAGAATGACGACGTTTTCCGTACTTCGAGATCATCCTGCGTCTGTCATTCTCGTCTTCAAGAAGGAACATGCGAGCAAGCAATTCTGTGAAAAGTACTCAGCCTAGTTCTGATCTGACCATTGGTGCGATTCTTGCGGTCTTTCGGCAGCGCCGACGAATCATTGTCACCACAACCGTTGCGCTTTTCCTGCTCGTGGCGCTTTATTGTGTAACGGCGACGCCTCGCTACAAATCAATTGCAGTGATTGAGGTCCAGAGGAGCAGCGATGATTTACTTGGCCTTGAAAGCCTCATGGCTGCGCAGCCGAGCGAGATGGGCGACGCACTGAATGCGAGCCTTGATCTTCAGACTGAGGTTGAGATTCTTCAGTCCGACACACTTGCACTGAAAGTAATCAACGACCTAAATCTGGAGAAGACGAGGGACTTCAAGCCTCACTGGAGTCCCACCGGCGCAGTGCTTGGGATCTTTTCGTCGAAAGGGGTCGCCGATCCTTCAAGCGCGTCGCTCGAAGAGTCGCCGAATCGACGAAGTTCTGTCACGAGGATATTCAGCAGCCATCTCAAAGTGAAGACAATTTCGGGCACAAGGTTGATCGAGATTGATTACACGGACTCAGATCCCAGGATTGCGGCGGCGGTGGTGAATGACCTGATCCACGCACTTATGGATTACGGCTTTACCACGCGAAACTCAGCTACCAATCAAACTTCAGAATGGCTTGGCGGTCAGATGTCCGACCTTAAGAAACAAGCCCATGATCTCCAGGCACGGGTGGTAGCGCTGCAACGCTATGCGGGTGTTTACAGTCTGGGAGAAGACTCGCAGGGACGTGAGCAGCTATATAGTTCGACGCTGGATCAGTTGCAGCAGGCGACGAATGCGCTGACCGCTGCAACATCGAACCGCATTATGAAGGGCGCTCTGTACGAGACAATTCGCAACGGGGATCCAGACATGATCTCCGGATTAGCCGGTGCTGGTCCTGCAACCTCCTCTTCAGCGCAGAATTCGTTCGCGCTTCTCCAGGGTCTGCGTGCGCAGCAAGCCACCACGGCGGCACAATTGGCGCAGGACATTTCAAAATTTGGTGCCGATTATCCGAAGCTTGCCGACGAACGCTCCAATCTTGCCAGTCTGAATAAATCGGTCAACGCCGAGATTCGTCGCATCGGAGAGCGTGCGAAGAATGACTATGAAGCAGCGCTCGGAGCTGAAGACAAGCTATTGAGTGTCTACAACGAACGCAAGGCGCAGGCCGAGAAGTCAAATGACAGGGCAATCGAATATGGAATCGCCAAACAGGAAGCCGATAACAGCAGTGCTCTCTACGAAGATCTCTCGAAACGCCTAAGAGAGGCCGGGGTTATCGAAGGGTTGCGGTCTTCTAATATTTCCGTTGTAAGTCCAGCGAGGGTATCGGCCAAACCCTCGTCCCCGAATCCTCCTCTGTATTTGTTGGGAGCCATCGTCTTTGGTTTGTTTCTGGGTGCTTGTGGCGCGCTCTATTCTGACATGACGGACGACACAATTCAATCCTTTAGCGTCGTCGAAGATTCTCTTGGACTTACACTTGCGGCCGTTTTACCGTCACTCGAAACGTCGAACAGAAGATCATTTCTTCGCCTGCCGAGGGTTGGTCGCTTTGCGAGAAGTTCGATCGAGCCCATGGTCCCGCTTGTCGTGTTGGATCAACCTGCGAGCCCTTTCGCGGAGGCGTTGCGGCAGCTGCGATTGTCCATCTTGTCGTCCTCTGGGACACCCGCTCCGAGGGTGATTCTTGTAACGAGTTCTGTGCCCGGAGAAGGGAAAACAACCGTGGCCGGCAATCTCGCGATCCTGCTGGCTCAGGCCGGTAAAAGCGTTCTCTTTGTCGATAGCGATCTGCGCCAGCATGAGCAGGATCGATTCCTTGATCCGTCTCAGGGATCGGTGCCCAGCCTCAGCCAGCTGCTCTCTGATCGTGGGCAAACGATGCAGGCCAACGAGGTACCTCGATGCGGGAAAATGCAGATGATACCCGCTGGCCCAGGTACACAATTACCTACCGAACTGCTGAGCAGCGATCGATGCCGCGAGCTACTGAATCAGTGGAAGAGCAGTTTTGACTACGTCGTGTTGGATAGTCCTTCGCTGCTCGATGTTACTGATCCGTTGATCCTTCAACAGTGGGCCGATATGACGTTGCTGGTAGCGCGTTACGGTTTCACCACGAACACGTCACTCGATCGCTCTTACCATGTTCTCGCCTCGGGTTCAACAGCCGACGTAAAGGTGATCCTCAACGGCGTGGATCGAAGTTCCGTCAGCTATGCCGATTACTTTGGCTACGCGGGTTCGACGTACTATCAAACCACATGATGGAGTCATAAGATGCTCATCTCCCGCCGGCTTACGTGCCTCTCACTATTCGTCGCGATGACTTTATGTCCGCATTTATCCGCCCAGGAGTCGCTGTTGATTGGCCCAGGTGATCAACTTCACGTTCAGGTCCTCGATACCCCTGAGTTGGAGCAGCATCCACGCGTCACGGACTCCGGCGAGATACCCCTGGTCGGCGTCGGAACATTGAAAGTAGCAGGTCTGACGCCGGCGGCTGCGGCGCAAAAGATTCAGGACTTCCTCATCAGCTCCCACTTCATGAACCATCCTGCTGTCACCGTAACGGTCGACCAATACGCGACCCAGTCAATATCGGTGTTAGGACAAGTGAAGTTGCCCGGTGTTTTCACCATCACCGCACCTCGATCCATACTCGATGCCATCGCCCTCGCTGGAGGGCTAACAGACGTCGCCGACCGTCACGTGACGATCCAACGAAGGGATCGGTCGATCAAGCCCGTAACGTACGATTTGTCCAACGACGCGGACAAGGCGATGAGCGAGCAGGTGGAGGTCTATCCCGGGGATATTGTGCTTGTTCCCCACGCCGCGATCGCCTACGTTTTGGGCGACGTCAACCGTCCGAGTGGAATTGTGATGCAAAACAATCAATCGCAACTCACGGCCCTCGAAGCGGTGGCCTTGGCTGGCGGAACGCATCCGTCGGCCGTCCCTTCACACGCAAAATTGATTCGGAGATTACCTGACGGAGGCTATCGGGAGATACCGATGAACTTCAGCCTGATGCAGAAAGGGAAGAGGCCTGACGTGGTACTTCAGCCGGGCGACGTGATCTTCATTCCTTTCAGCTATCTCCGAAATATTGGGTCGAATGCTTCAGGGATTCTCGCTGCAACCGCCTCGGCGTCAATCTATACCATTCCGTAGCGCCGTAACTCGTAGTAACTGTATTCAACTGGCAGTGACATTATTTAGTAGCGGTTTCATTTGGTAAGTGCCCTCTCCCTCGGCCTTCGCAGCGCAAGGTTGATGAATGGCCGTCTTGAAACCTATGTGAGCGGGTACCTGCGAACCTATCCTGCTCCCGGAAAGCCAAGGCTGATTGGAGCCGACGCATCCCACGCAGGGGCCTCTGCGTACCGCCCGGGACGCGGTTGGCTCGACCTGGATCCGACGAATAACCTGGTCCCCTCAAGCGCACATGTAACGCTCGCGTGGGGGCGGGACTACAGCGACGTAAGTCCTCTTCACAGCCCGGTGTCAGGCGGCGGCGGATACACGCTCAAGGTCGGTGTGGATATGGAAGGGGAGGAAACGCCCTTGACCCCTTCCTACGAAGCAACGGACGAAAGCGACGTTTTGACCCTGGGAGAAATCAGGAGCCGGACAGAGGGTGGCAAGCCCGCCGACACCCTGATGAACGTTGTCGCGTTGATAGCGACGCGGTTCCGGACCGATGTCTGCTCCGCCTATCTCCTCGAGCCGGATCGATCGAATCTGGTCTTAGCCGCGACCCTTGGCGGATCATTACAGTCGATGAACGGACGCCCTCTGCCAGCAGCTTCGCCGAGCAGATTGCCCCCGTCAGCTATACGGGCTTTTGAGCGATCAGCAAGGCGTAGCCAAGCTTCTTGTCGCGGATGGCATCATTTGCGGCTGTTGCGAACGACTTTGCCTGCTGGATATCTAGCCCGGGGAGTCGGAGTTTCTTTAGCCCGATCATGATCTCGGCCATGAGCAGCTTACCCCTTATGTCCTGCACCATCTCCTGAAGGTAATGACTTTTGTGTTCGGAGTGGGTGATCCGCAGACCTGTAGCTGCAAGCCAAGCGGCATACTTCTCCAGCGGCTGGGCATCACCGATACACGCGATCCATGCAAGCAGGCCGTCCAGTTCAGGAAGAGAGGTGCCGTCTTTGGTGATGTCACTGATGCCTACGCGGCCACCGGGTTTGAGGACACGTTCAAACTCGGCGGCCGCAGTCTGCTTGCTGGGGAAGGTGCAGAAGGCGCACTCGCAGACGATGGCGTCGAAGACCCCGGCGTCGAAGGGCAATCCTTCAGCATCAGCGAGACGAAACGTAGCAAGGTCACTCAGTCCTCGGGCCGCCGCCTCGGTGGTCGCGTCGAGTATGTTTTGCTCGCTGAGATCGATTCCAATGACGCGGCATCTGAATTTCTCTGCGAGAAAGAATGCGGTCGTGCCCTTTCCCGACGCAACATCAAGAACCGTAGTGGCCGGACTTAGGGAGAGCAGCGATGCGAGCTCTTCCGTAAGACGCAGCCCTCCGGGATGGAAGCTGTCGCCGAGAAGATACTTGACCGCGTCGCCTGGGTGATACAGAGCGCCGTCATCTCGACCGGAGCCAAACGGTTTCATCGTTTGGCGTAGCGGAGAGACCCCTGTATCTTGTCCGGCCGTGCTATGGACTACACCTACTGGGCAAATGCTCTCGGCATCGCGATCTCCTCCGGCAGGCGCGTGGCTCATTCGCGGCTTCCGGCCACAGCCAGACAGAACGTTCAGCGTAGACCGCTTCGGGAGCCCGTCTGCTTCTCAGCCCGCACGCCTCACGCCGCGAGCGCACCACCGTTACTCACCAACTCCGTGAAGACACACTGGCTCGATGCCTGGTGGAGGAAGCGAATACCTGATCCAGTTTGCATTTCAGCTTAGCTACTCCTTACGATTTGACAGTCGGCCCTGTGCTGGTTACGAGGTCGGGAGGCTCGCTCCGGGATGCGAGAACCCGTTTTATGTTGGTGGCAATCAGATGGGCCTTCCGCACGGCGATCGCCGCATGGGGTGGGGTCATCACCTCTCTTGCCGTCTCTGTGAACAGCGCTAGCCAACGGGCAAAGTACGTCTCCTCTATGGGCAGTCGAAAGTGTGCCACCAGCGGATTGCCTTTGTAGCGACCGGTTGCCAGCAATATGGTGGACCAGAAGTCTTTCAAGAGAGCCAAATGGGCGTCCCAATTCTGCACCTCCTGATTGAAGAGAGGGCCAATCTCGTCGTCTTTACGCACCTTTGCGTAAAAGTGATCGACGAGATTCGCAATCTCTGCTTCGGTGATGGGGCTATGGTCCTTCATCGATGGTCTCCTGTGGGGGATGCGTGGCTGCGCCAGATTGGATACTGCAATCCGGCGAGTCTGTTGATGATGAACGCCTGTACCGCCAGCAGGACAACTGCGATTTCGATGATTACGAGATATTCAGGTTTCGCGAGGATGCCGAGAGAAACGATCATCGTGGTCGCGCCGGCCGGGGGATGGTTGACGTGCAGTAGAACCATGATGGCTCCGGTAAGCGCCAGGGCGAGCGCGGATGCCAGAATTCGTGGCCAATAGACCTCGCCAACGAACCCTTGCGGAAACGGGTGCATACCTGTGACCCAATAGGCAGCGAAGCCGCAAAGAAGTCCGATCGCATGTCCGAGCACGGCGTTCCGAGGGGCTGCGGATTGCGCCAGCGGCGTGAAAAAGAAGAGGTAGGCAGTAGGCCCCAGGGAGGGGAAGACAAATGGACTGCGAGTAAGCAATGCCAGTGATGTCAGCAGAGCAATCGTGACGAAACTATTGAGAGCCACGTACGCTGCCCAGACGAATGTCGGTGGCAGATGGGCGAGCAGCCAGGTGAGGCGAAGCCGTTCCATGAGCCGAAAGACATGTTCTGCCCGATGATTCGGTGAAGTGTTCAAAGGATGAGGGCTCGAGTTCGTCACTCCTAGATGTTTGGGAGCAAGTCGAAGTACTCGTGATCTTCGTTGATCCCACCTTCCCCTTCGCCCAGGGTCTTCTCCGAGGCGACAAATTCAATGCGTTCGATCCACTTCACCATCTTGTAGCCGAGTTGGTTCTCTACCCGCAACCGCAACGGTGCGCCATACTCCGCGGGGAGCGGAGAGCCGTTCATGGAGAGAGCCAGAAGGCACCCCGGTTTGAGCACATTGAAGATGGATTGGGTGTCGTAGTAAAGATCTCCGTAAAGTGAGCCGCCGAAAGAGTAGAACGCTACTACTTGAGCGGAAGGAAACGGTTTGACATGGTCGATTAGCTTGCGCATGGAGACACCTCCCCATTCTGCAATGCCGGACCAGCCCTGGATGCAGTGATGCATGGTGATGTTCTCTTCCTGCCCGAGAGCGCGGAGATCATCGAGCGATAGCTCCACCGGATTTTCGACCAGGCCGGTGACCTTAAGCCTGTAACTCTGGAAATTCTCCGCAACCAACTGCTTCCAATCTTCGCGCACGGGGATTTTACCGTTGGGCCAGAAATGCGGCGAGATATCCTTCGTCGTGTAGTGTTCACGCGGGATCAGTTTGTCCAGCGTCAGCAGCATGACGGGGTGAGTGACTGCTTTCTGTGCGTGTTGAAGCCCGCGTGGGAAGTACCAGGAGACATAGTGTGCGACGACCCACGACAGCAGCACGACAGCGATTCCGATGAACCCCAGGATCATGCCGGTTGGGCCAAGATCGTCTGTCCCAAGCACGATGTGGTTCATATTCTGCTGAAACCCTGTCAGGGCGATAAGGGTTACGTGAACCACGATAAAGCCTATGAACCCGACGAGGATAAGAAAGTGGATCGAGCGGGCTCCTTGCCTGCCGCCGAAGATCCTCGTATAGGACGGGAAATGGTTCACAAGTGCAGGGGACATCGCCATCCCGGTGAGAATTGCCAACGGGGCCATGATGAACACCGTGGCAAAGTAGGCGAGTTGTTGCAGGGCGTTATAGCCGTAGAAGCCGTTCGGCTCTGGCGGAAAGTGGAAGTTCGCATAGAGAACAAAAGTATTCCATGCCTGTACAAAGACCGCAGGAGACGTAGGCACCAACCGTTCCCACTGGGTGCTGGTGAGGAGGCCGATGACGAAGAAGACTCCGGTTAGCACAAAGCCGTAAACCGTGATGAAGTGCCACGAGCGCGCAATCCCCACCGTATGCCGGTAGCCGGGAGTCGAAACCATCGGCGAGAGATAGCGGGCGTCGTCCTTCGCGGTCCACAGGCGGTCCTTCGGCACCTCGAGGGGAGTGAAACGGATCCACTCCGTTCCCGGCGTGCAATGGTCATTCCAGTAAAGCCGCGGATGATCCATCAGGATGGAGAGGCCGCTGCGGATGAGCATGAACAGGAAGAACAGATTCGAAAAGTGGCTCCAGCGAACCCAGAAAGGAAAGCCATGGGGCCCGCTCGGAGTACCTGCGGCAGAAGCCGAGGAAGGTCCAAGGTGAGGCAGTCCGAAGAGAGCATTTTGCAGCCACGCGAGCAAGAGCGGTCCAAGCACAAGGGCGAAGGCGATCAAGAGGGCTCGCGAACTCAGCCAGATGCGGAAACGGCGATCCTCTGGATAGTGAACAGCCTGATGTGCGGCGTCGAAAGGAATCAAGGATCTACCTCATGCAACGGGTGCTTAAACTCTCGCGTTGCGTGTTGAGCAAACATGTATTCTACATACACCTTATCAAGATTTGAAGTTATAGCACGATATGTTTAAGACTCTTCAAAGGTGAACCCATAACTTGCGATTGACCGCTTACGCCGATTTTTCGCTGAGGCTTCTGATCTATCTCGCCATCCAGGGCGACGGGATGACTACGATTGCAGAGGTAGCCAAGAGCTACGGGATTTCGCAGAATCACCTCGTCAAGGTGACCCACCAACTCGCCCTCGAAGGCTACGTCAACACTACCCGTGGGACGAAAGGGGGCTTACGCCTGGCCCGGCCAGCGGCTGAGATCAACGTGGGAGAGGTTGTACGCCGAATGGAGCCTGCCATGGCACTCGTCCCATGTATGCAACCTCCTGGTGGCTCGTGCCCCATCGTACCCAGCTGCCTGCTGGTCAGTGCGATGGACGATGCACGTGCCGCGTTTCTCGAGGTGCTCGATGGCTATACGCTAGCAAATTTGACGGCACCCCGCGCCAAATTGCGAAAACTGCTCTCCTTCCCGTAGGTCTTCCGGGCACGCGTAACCTGAGCGGCTGAATGAGCCCGCCACATGCGCGCGCTCTTCTTTCCTTGTCAGCCAACTGAGGCTCATCGAGTCAATTCCAAGTTCGCTGTTATGGAGCTGAAGAGTGTTGAGCACGTCACACAGGGGTTGCGCAAATGAATCTTCTGCATCGCTGGTTATGCTCATCGTCCCCATGGAAGAAGAAGGTCGGTGAGCGCATTCTGCCCTGGGCCCTGGAAGGACTCGAGCTTGGGCCGAATGTACTCGAAGTTGGCCCAGGCTATGGAGCTGTCACGGAACGGTTGTGCAGCCGTGTTGGCCACCTGACCTGCGTGGAAATTGACAGCACGCTCGCGGAAAAGCTTCGGCTCCGGACTGAGTTTCAGAACCTGATCGTCGTCTGCGAGAGCGCTACCGATATGTCTTTCCGCGACTCGGCCTTCGATGGGGTGGTTTGTTTTACCATGCTGCATCACGTGCCATCGGTGGCAATGCAGGACCAGCTACTGGCAGAGGTTGCCCGTGTCCTGCGCCCAGGAGGCATCTTTGCCGGCACAGATAGTCGATATAGCCGTTTCTTTGGCCTTCTTCATCTGTTCGACACGATGGTTGTCGTTGAGCCGTCCAGTTTCTCGGATCGCCTCAGAGCGGCTGGTTTTGAAGACATTCGAGTAGACGTTGCGCCCGGGATGTTCCGCTTCCGCGGACGCAAGAGGCAGAACATCCTTGTGGGAGCCTGATTCGCGATGCCCGGTGCTCATTTCCAGGACCCCGGAGAGTGGCCAGCGGACCTCTTCTCCAGCCGCCATCAAATGAGGTGGCGTTTAAGAGCATGCATGACTGCCTCAAGCCGATTGTGCGTCCTCAGCTTCTGGTTGATGTGGTGAAGATGATTCCGAAGAGTCTGCGGACTGATACCAAGTGCCTTGGCAATCCGTGGGGCTGCGGCACCCACTGCAAACATCCTTAGGATTTCGAGTTCCTGCGAGGAGAGGGGTACAACAGGCGCAGCTCCGGTGATGGCTTCTTCCAAATTGGCCACTTCTTTGGAAATAGCGACCATGCGGCTGAATAACTTCTCACGCTTCTTGTGCGCACTGATGTCACGCACAAGATGAACAAGAAGCGACCTGCCAGTCCGCCGATTCAAGTAAGAAATGGACGAAAGATTAATCCATATCCGCTCCTCACTCCGGGTGGTCACATTTAGATCGAAATTCGGTATGTGACTCGCGGGTTTGGCACATCGCAAGACAGCGCAGCCTTCCTGACAGACGTCTGTCCCCAGGGCCCCTATTCCGTGCAGGACTTTGGAACAGGTGTTCCCCAGTACCTCCGCTGCAGGATGACCAAAGAGAGCTTCTGCTGCATGGTTCCAGAAACAGATTTCGCCTGACTCCCGGACGGCGAAAACCGCCTCCGCTGTATTTTCGAGAAAGGCGAACAGCTCCGCTTCCAGCATGTTCACATACTAGAGCGTCTCACCGAAACCCGTCGGAACAATAGGGGGACCCCGGGCAGATATCGATTTACATCTCGCATTCCTCGCACTCCAGATGCTCTTCCTTGTTGGGCACAATCAACTAGGATGAGTTGCGGTTGTCCACTCCATCTGGTGTGACTAAAGTCTCTGCAAGAGCGCGTTCGCAGCGAATAGGGTAAGGGCGGATGGCCGATCAACTTTCGCCCTGGCTGTCTACGCGGCTCGTTGCACTTGGAACCGAT
>DATCDL010000345.1:0-8357 GCA_036510715.1 Acidobacteriaceae bacterium | reverse complement strand
AGAGATCGTTTGGTTTTGGCAATCCGCATCAGCAATGGATCAGTTGATCCGGGTCATCCACATCACCCGGCAGAAAAGGAACGGTCCCTCTTAGGCGAGAGGGACCGTTTGCTTTGCAGTTTGTGTTCTGAGCTACCGCTTCGCGGGAATCTCCGCCCAGATCGCCGGATCTTCCTCGCCCAGGATCCACGAACACACCCCTTCGATACCGTCCTTCTTCGCGAGGTCGTAGCGATCCATAAACGCGCGGTCGTTGGTGTAGAAGAACCACTCCCGCATGTCGTCGCGGGTGATGTAGAACCAGGGCGTATGCTCTTGCTCGTCCCATTGCGACTTGCCGCCGTAGGTATCTCGCAGGTAGATCGTATTGGAATACGAGATGTACTCCGAGGTGGAGTTCGGTGTCTTCTCCGTCTTGGCCAGGCCGGGATCGCCGGTGAACCAGTGGTAGCCGTAGACTGCAATCCCCAACGACAGCTTCTCTTTCGGCACGAACTGTAGAGCGTAGTCGAGGTTCTTCTTCGTCCAGACCCATCCGCCGACGGGGCCCGGAGTCGTCCAGTGAGTGTGCTGGTCGTAGGTCATCAGGCACAGAGTATCGACGGCCGCCTCCAGCGCCTTCAAGTCATACCCACCGCGCCACTCCTGGAAAATCCACGTCCCGAACGCCGTCTCGCCCGCGTGCCCCGGAGCATTCGGTACTACATCGATCTGGACCAGCAGATGCTGCTTGTGGAGCACGTCGGCCGTCTTCTTCACTAGCGCTGAGAGGCCGTCCTTGTCGGTCCACATCACGTCTTCGATATCGAGGTTCACGCCGTCGTAGCCATTCTCCCTGCACTCCCGCACGAAGGACGAGTTCATCGCATCCTGCGCCTTCTCGTCACCAACCAGCGCATGAATCTTTACATGGTCGAAGATTGCAAACAGCGGAATGATCGTGATGTGCGCGTCGTGCGCGGCCTTCAATACCACGGGCTGCGGTTCGCCCGACACCAGACCGTCGCCATCGATCCGGTACCACGTCGGCGAGATCACATCGATCTTGTCCTTGTGCGCGAGAAAGGAGTCTACCGAGGCCTTCCCATTGCCCATCCAGAACTCAATCTTCTGCGCGTGCGCCGCCAAACTGCAAAGCAGCATCGCCGAACCAACACTCAACATCACAGCAGATTTCTTCACAGAACACCTCATGGTTAGAAGCCTATAGAAAAACAGCCGGACAGATTCCCTCTCTGGCTTGGTTGGGGGTTAAACAGCCGTTGTTAGTACTGGCACCTGGCCGAGAACTAGATCTACCTGGGCACCGACTTCACTCGTGTGATCTGTCCCAGGTTGCTGGGGTTGTCGAAGTGATTGCTGGAGTTTCAAAGGCTGGCCAGGTTGAACGCGTTGAACATGTCCGCGCGGAATCCACCTTCACGTCGAACTGACTGCTGTAGGTGCGGTTCTTGATGCCCCCTCGGTAGTTGTTCAGGATGGGGGAATATGACCTGCAAATCCAGGAGTGGCAGCGCCGAGGCGACCGGATCAATACCCTCATCGACACATGGCAGACCTCCAAGCAGCTGCCCACGCCCGAAGAGGCAGGCATTCCGCCACCGACCGCGCTGCAGAACTAAGCCAGAATTACCTCGATACCACGCGCGAGCAGTTCATCATGTACCTCGCGCGTTATATCCGTGTCCGTCACCAGTGTATGAATTGCAGAGATCGGACAGATGAGTGCCGGGCTGACATTACCGATCTTTTTTGAGTCCGCAACCACGATCACTTTCTTTGCGTTCCGCAGCATCGCCAAGGCGACCGCGGCCTCCTCCGACTCGAGCGTCGTGAGCCCACGCTCCAGATCAAATCCCGTCACACTGATAAACGCCTTATCGAAGTAGACATCTCTGAGAAAGTTCAATGCGGGCTGCCCTGCCAAGGCAAAGGTCCATGCCCAGGCCAAGGTTCCTCCGGTCAGCATCGTTTTAATGGCCGGCTGATTACAGAGTTCCATCCCAATGTTGATCGCGTTCGTAATCACCGAGATTCCGCGGCGATGGCGCAGCGAGCGCCCAATCTGGGTCGTTGTGGTTCCGGCAGTGAGCGCAATCGTATCGCGCTCCAGGATCAACTCTCCTGCGGCCAAACCGATGCGGCGCTTGGCATCGGCTGAGCGCAACTCTCTGGCCTGAAAGGAAGTGTCGTGGCGAAAGGGCTCATACAGAAGGGGCTCGACCAGCGTCGCCCCGCCATGAGTACGCAGCACCAGACCTCTCTTCTCCAAACGCGCAAGATCGCGGCGTATGCTTGGAGCCGAAGTTCCCACCTGGTCTACAAGCTCCTGGACAGAGATATCACCTGCCCGGAGTAAGGCTTTGATGATGCGATCGGAGCGTAGATCAGTCTTCGTGGACATAGGGATGGAGTCACCGCTGAGTGTAGACCAAGCAGCAGCGAAAAAAAGTAGATATTCCTTGCAGCATCTGCAAATGCGATCTAATCTGATCATATCAGCATCAAACAATCATTTTGATAGGGAGACTCCTCAGTGCCTTCTTCTCTAACACCCGCCCCATACCCGCACTGGATGCTCCGCGAAATCTACGAACAGCCCTCCAAACTGTCTGCAACCCTCTCTCAATATCTGGATGCAGGAGGCCTCCGCGCAGATACGTGCGGCGATGTTGAGCGATGGATTGCCAGCATCCACAGCAAGCTTCTGATCGCCGCAAGCGGCTCCAGCCGCCATGCCGGCATGATAGCCGAGCAAATCATCGAGGACATCAGCGGCGTCCCAGTCGACGTTGAATACGCCAGCGAGTACTGCTACCGCTCCGAGAGCTCTTTAGCCGATGCAGCGGTCATGGTGATCTCTCAATCGGGTGAAACCGCCGATACGCTTGCCGCGCTCCGCAAGGCCAACCTCGCCGGCCATGCAACACTCGCCATCACCAACGTGGACCACTCCACGATGGACCGCGAGGCGACGGTCGCCTTCCCGACAGTCGCCGACCGCGAGCGCGCTGTCCCCGCAACCAAGAGTTTCACCGCGCAATTGCTGAACCTCTACCTGGTCGCCATCATGGCCGCGATCAGCCGCAAGACGCTGGATGCATCTGAACTGAGGACCCGCGTACACGAGTTGAACCTTCTGCCCGGACAGATCGAGTTACAGCTCAAGGGCTGGGACGATGCCATGCGCGAGGTGGCCAACCATTACCGCGAAGCCAGGAACTTCCTCTTCCTCGGCCGTGGCATCCACTATCCCATCGCGCGCGAAGGCGCATTGAAGCTGAAGGAATCTGCTTACCTGCATGCCGAAGGCTACCCCAGCGGAGAGTTGAAGCATGGCCCCAACGCGCTGGTGTCGGAAGGCACTCCCCTGGTGATGATCGCTACAGTAGACCGCAAGGACGCGGACTCCGTGCAGCGTTATGACAAGGTCGTTCAGTTGATGCGGGACATGCGGGAGCAGGGCGCAAACATCCTTGCCATCGCTAACGAAGGCGACCTCGACGTAGGAAACCTTGCCACCCACACCGTCTACGTAAAGGAGATGCGCGAAATCCTGATGGGCATCTGCGAGGTGATTCCGCTGCAGTTGCTCTCGTACTGGATGGCCATCAATAACGGGATCGACGTCGATCACCCGCGTAACCTGACGAAGGCAGTTCTCGCGGAGTAAGTTATCCCAACCAGGCAATTGAACCGTGCACGATAATCGAGATCATGGCTTACTTTCTTGGCATCGACGCTGGCGGTACGAAGACAGACTATGTTCTGGCGGATGAGACACGCGAGTTGGCGCGCGTTCGCACCGGCACCATCAAGCGCATGCGTACCGACTCCGCGACCGCAACGGCGAACCTCGATAGCGCTCTTGAACAGCTCACCGCCGTCTCAGGCATCTCCATGCGCTCCATCACGCGCACTTGCATTGGCACCGCCGGCGAGACTGTTCCTCTGGTGACCGACTTCCTTCGGCAGTCCATCACCCCACGTATTTCCGGTGAACTCATCCTTATCGGCGACGTAGAGATCGCTCTGAACGCAGCATTCCAAGATGGGCCCGGCGTGCTCGTCCTTGCAGGCACAGGCTCCAACGTTGCAGGCCGTACCAGAGACGGCATACTGACTACCGCCGGAGGCTGGGGGCCGGCGCTCGCCGACGAGGGGTCAGGCAACCGTATCGGGCATGAGGCTCTCCGCGCCGCGTTCCTCGCTCGAGATGAGGGCCGTCCGACGAAGTTGATCGACGCCACCCTCGAGTTCTGGGATCTCGCCTCAATCGACCTGCTGATCGAGTATGCCAACAGCCGCCCCTCCCCTGATTTTTCCCGTCTCACCGAACTTGTCCTCGCCCTCGCCAACGGCGGCGATACCGTAGCCTCGGCTGTGCTCCGCAAGGAGGGCGAAGACCTTGGGTGGCTCGTCCGCCTCATCATCCGACGGCTGCAAGCAGCCGACTCTCACGTCACAGACACACTGCCCTCCATCGCCTTCGCAGGCTCGATCATGGAACGGGTAAAGCCTGTGCGCGATGCACTCATCACCTCGGTTCGACTGGAGTTTCCGGCAATCCAGACCCGCGACGGCGTCATCGACCCGATCGCGGGAGCCATCTGGCAAGCACGTGCCGGCTTCGCCTCGTATCCACATTGATCTCAAGCAGGAGACCTTCCCAATGAACCGCCCGTACTCACGATGCATCGCTGTAGTTTGTGGAGCACTGCTGGCCGGCTGCTCCTGCGTCTGCGCTCAGAATGCGGTCGATCTAAAGCCAACGCCACAGCAAACCGAGTGGCAGGACCTCGAGTTCGGCGTCATCCTCCACTTCGGCACCAATACATTTCTCAATCGGGAATGGGGTGACGGCACCGCCAGCCCCAAGGTCTTCAACCCCACTGCCTTTGACCCTGACCAGTGGATGAAGGCCATCAAGGCCTCCGGAGCGAAGTACGTTGTCATGGTCGCAAAGCATCACGACGGCTTCTGCCTCTGGCCTACCGACCAGACCGACTACAGCGTCAAGGCCAGCCCCTTTGAAAACGGCAACGGTGACGTCGTGGGTGCGGTAGCCAAAGCTGCCCGAGCCAACGGCTTGAAGTTCGGCGTGTATCTCTCTCCCTGGGACCGCCATGATCCCCGCTACGTCGATCCGGTCGCCTACGACAAGTACTACAACGCCGAACTCGGAGAACTCGCCACACGCTATGGCGACCTCGTCGAGTTCTGGCTCGACGGCGCAGGCTCAGCGGGACACGTCTACAACTTCCCAAAGATCATCGACACCCTGCGCACCTACCAACCGAACACGATCGTCTTTGCCGACATGGCCCTCTTCGAGTATGGCGATGCGCGTTGGGCAGGCGACGAGTCGGGCAAGATCGAATATGAGAACTGGAACGTCATCGACCGCCACGGATTCCTTCGCTGGCGTCCCGTCGAGGTGGACACACCCCTCCGCGCCTTCCACTGGTTCTGGCATCCCAATGACGAGTCCTCGCTCAAGTCTCTCAACGAGCTTATCGACAGCTATGAGAACTCCGTCGGCCGTGGCGGCCAGTGGATGCTAGGGGTGGCGCCGAACGACAAGGGTCTGCTCGACGACGCGGACGTGGCCCGCCTCCGCGAGCTTGGTGCTGCACTCAAGAGCCGCTACGCCAACAACCTTCTCAAAGACCACTTGCCCACCGACGACAACACCGCTCGCGCACTCGACGGCGACGCTGACACCTTCTGGAGCGCCCCTGCGGGCTCGCATACCGCTACGCTGGAAGTCCGCCTGCCCCACCCCATCACCTTCAACCACGCGCTGACGATGGAGTGGCTACCAGAAGGCCAGGTTATCCAGCAGTACCGCATTGAAGCCTGGCAAGATGGCCAATGGAAGACCGTCGTGGCAGACTATGCCATCGGTCACGAAAAGATAGACCACTTCCGTCCAGTCACTGCCCAGCGCGTGCGCCTGAACATCATCGCCAGCACCGGTGCGGCACGCGTTCGGGAGTTCCAACTCTTCTCCATCCCCGACGTAGCGAAGTAAGCGAAAGCAGCCCCTGGTGCCGAGCGCAGATTACACCCTCAACTTGATTCGCACCCGCTGGCAGGCACTCTTCGCAAATGTACCAATGCTCTCCTCCACCCTCTCCCGGCATCGAAATCAGGGCGCGACGTTGATCGATGTCTGGACGACATTCCACCCGCGAACACTCAGCTTCAGTGGCTGTTTTGCACTCTCACCAGGCATATCGATTGTGATCGTTCGCTCCTCGCCCGGCAGCAGTGAAATGTAGTTGTCGCTATAAAACGCTGGCAGGATCTCCGTTCCATCCGCCGCGTTTGAGGTCACCAATTTGGCATTCAGAGCGAATGTGGCGCTCGTATTTTTAAGCTTCACCTCAAGCCTCTGCTCCTTCGCTGCCTGGGCTGGCTGCGCACGGTGCGCGGATATGGAGACGTGCGCGGGAGCGAGCCCATCCAGCGCGCGATACCCGGCATCCGAAGCCGCGCGCCAGTAAAAATTCTGCGAGAGAAGCGCACCATCTTGTCCATGCAGCGCAAGGTGTACGAACACTGTCGTGTCTCCAACCAACGAGGCGATGTCCACGTTGAAAGCGCGCTTCATATCATCCGTCGCTACATCGAGCCTCACATCACGATGCAGCAGCAGCCTTCCATCGAGCGCATAGACATCGGCGTCGGCCTCTACCTGCTGCAGCGGGTTCCGTGTTGTATTGATCACCTGCACATCGTTGGTCGCCAGATCCAGCTGCACATGGATCGGCTCACAGGCCTTCTTCGTTGCGTAGTACGAAGCCTGCGTATCGTAGTCCGAACTGAGAATGCCCCACAGCGTACTGGGCCACGACGGTTGCGTCATCCACAGCAACCGCCCCGTGTTTGGGGCCCAGAGGTGAGCGTTGAAGCCCTCAAAGATGGCACGATAATCCACGTAATTCATCATCTGCGCCTGGTCGACGTACTGCTCCAGACTTTGCGCCTCACCGAACTGCGCCTGCATATGCTCATTGAACTCATCGTGCGGATGCCAGTTGTGATAGGCCCAATCATCCGTGATGGGCCAGCGGTCCAGCTGTGGCAACCAGCGCTCGAACCACTCCAGGGTCGGCAGCGAAGGCGTTCCAACTTCCACCGCAAATCCCGGATCGAGCTTCGACGAATAGTCCGCCGGATCTTCATAAGAATACGGTCCGCTCGTCTGGAGGTTCACCTGGTTCGATGATGGAGAATAATAGCGCGTGCCATCGAGTGAATGCGTCAGCGCAATCAATCCCTTATTGATGATCGGCTGCGGAACGCCTTCGTTTCGTCCGCACCACATCACGATGGAAGGATGATTGCGGTAGCGCAGGATCGTGTCCTTTGCATTCGCCAGAAACAGTTGAGGGTCTTCGGCCTCCGCATTCGAGTCCATCGTAACTTCCCAGAAGTCGTTCCAGACCAGCATCCCGTACTCATCGGCGAGGTCGTAAAACACCTCTTCGGTATTCTGCCCCTGCCAGTTGCGAATGATGTTGAGGTTGGCATCGCGGTCGTAGCGAAAGAATGGTTCCAGATGCTCGCGCGACACTCTCTTGCGCGAGTCATCCATCCCCCAGCTTCCACCTCGCACTGCAATCCGTACGCCGTTCACCTTGATCGTGAGGTACGGAGTCGCCCTCGTATCCTCGAGCGTGTGAAATGCGGCGGAGCTATCCTCGCCTGCGGCAATCGACGCCGTCCATCCGTCCGCGACCTGTCGCATACCCTCGTGTGTCACGTCCACCTGTGGCTTCGCCTCTTCGCGTCCCACGGCCGGGTCGTAGTCCACACGACGCAGCGCACCATCGTTATCCAACAGGGAAATTTCATACGAAATCTCTCGCACGCCAAACTGCAGATTCTTCACGACGGGCGCCGAGCCCTCCGTCGCGAATGTCGTAGTCAAGTGATAGAGCTCCGGCTTCCCATAGCCATTGGGCCACCACAACCTCGGATGCGCGAGGTGCAGCGCCGCATACTCCTTCGATGAGAGTTGCACGGTCATCCCACCACGGGGAACGGAAACCTGCCTGCGCACCTCAACCCCTTCAAACGACGCAATAAGTGTGCCTTCAATCGCCGTATCGGATGCGTTCTCCAGCGGAATATTCAACATCACATCCGCGCTCGTGATCTGCGGCAGTGGAAGGCGCGTGATCACCTGCTCATCGCCGATAGACACTGCCCTGGTCGCCACCAGGTGAACGTTCTGCCACAATCCTGTGTCCCGGTCATGCATCGGAGGGTTCCAGTCCCAACCCTCCGACGCAACAAAGGTCGGGCCATCCAACTCCATCGCACCGCCGTTCAGTCCAGACCCGAGC
>DATCDL010000344.1:0-2779 GCA_036510715.1 Acidobacteriaceae bacterium | reverse complement strand
AAGGCCAGTAGCCACTGGCCCAACGGTGGCATTCCGGTGCGGAAGACGACCAGGTTCGCGGGGTTCGAGATGGGCAAGACAAAGCTCGCCGCGTTCGCGATCATGGCGCACACAAACAGATACGGCAGCGGAGAGATTTTTGCCTTCCGCACGACGACCAGGATGGCGGGCGTCAGGACGACGGCGGTGGCATCGTTGGACATGAAAATCGTCACGACGGCTCCGACCAGGTAGACCAGCAGAAATAGCCTCGAACGAGAGCCCCGTGCGCCGCGAACCGCCAGAAATGATAGCCAGTCGAAGACACCCTGCTCGCGCGCGAGTCCGGACAACAGCATCATGCCGATCAGGAACAGATAGACATTGGTGCCCTCGGCGACGGCATGGCCTGCCAGCCTGAGAGGAACGAGCCGTAGCGCGATCAACAGCAACGCGCCGCCGGAGATCCACCAGAACTCGGCGATACCTCGCGGCCGCACCAGCATCAGCAGGACGCTGATCGCGACAATGGCAGGCAACAGGATGTGGGCTAACGTGCTTGGAATCATCGCTCAATCAAAGTCCGGTGGCATGGTTCGGTGGAGGTTCGTCAACTGTCTACGATGCCGTTTGCGAGATGCTTGACCGGCGCGCAAACCACCGCATCACAGCGGCCATCAGCATACAGGCCGCGAGGCTGAGGCTGCCGTCGACAAGATACATTCCGTCGAGGCCGCGGCCACCGTAGGTCCTGCCATCGAGGACTCCCATATAGAGGATCGGAAGCACGGTGGCAGAGGTGAGCAGGCTGAACTGCGTGGCGGCGAGAGGGTTATTTCGGCCAATCGTCGCAAAGCAGATCGCAACCGCGGCGGTGAAGCTCAGGGCCTGGACGATGTTTTCGCCAAGAAAGGCGACCGCAAACGTCGCGGGATTTCTGGGTAGCAGGAGGAGACCGAGGGTGAACAGGCTGCCAGATGTACCTATCAGTAAATAAAGCGGGAGAGCCTTGAGGCGACGTGACAGGACGGGCAGGAGGAGGGCCCCGATTGCTCCGGCAAGGGAGAGGACGGCACCTCCCATGCGGCCAACGAAGGCGTCCGTCGCGTGGAAGTCGTGGGCGACGCCGCTTAGCTGGTTGGTCAGGGCGAAGGACCCGGTGGGAGCCGTAAACAATAGCAGCGTAAGGAGTACTTCGCGTCGCTTGAAGAGAGCGCGGAGCTCGAGAAAGAGATTGCGGAAGCCTTCGCGAGCACGGTTGCGGGCGGATTGGAAGGCGTCGGGGACCGGGCTGTCAGGGACCGGAATCCAGGGGAAGATGGCGGCAGGGAGGAAGACGAGCAGACCCAGAAGCGGGGCGACTGCTGTCAACGGGAGGCGCCGGATGCCCTCGGTCGCCAGCCCGGCCATGAGGCCGTTGCCCAGAAAAAGACCGACCTGGGTCCAGGCGCTTAGCTTTGCGCCTTCGTGGTTGGGATTATCGCGCTCGGCTTCGGCGACGTCCGGAATGACGCCGGCGAGCCAGCCACCGAGGGCGTTGGAGCTTAAGACGGAGGTCGCGTAGGCAATCATGACGGCGATTTCGAGGACGAGCAGATGGCCGCGGAGAAGCACTGCGAAGGTGAGGCAAATGCCTGCAAGTGCCGCAAAGACAGCCGCATACCAGCGCCGGCTGAAGCGGATATCGAGCAGCGGGCCGAGTAGGAACACCCAGAATCCGGGCGATAGGCAGGCGGCGCTGACGGCTGCAATTTTTAGCTCGGGCACGCCCTGGGCTGCGAGCATCTGGGGCAGCGGAAGCACGATGAAGCCTCCCACCAGGCCAATGGTGGCGTTCGAGAGACCCATCAGCCAGATTGGCGCGCTTCGTAGCGGATCTGATAGCGGATGGCGGCGCATCGCCACAGTGTACGGCAGTGGGGCTAGCCTTCACTCGCAAGGGGCTGCCAGAGTTCGAGGCGGTTGCCGTCGCAGTCCTTGATCCACGCGAATTTGCCGTAGGCGTAGTCCTCCCGCTTCGGGTCAATCCATACGCCAGCCGCGCTAAGTGTGGCAAGCAAAGCGTCCAGGTCGTCGACGCGGTAGTTGATCATGGCTGGTTGCGGGCCGTCGCCGAAGTAGCTGGTGTCCTGCGGGAAGGCGGACCAGGCGGTCATGCCAGTGCCAGCGGGGATTTCGTCGGACCATTGGAAGGCGGTGCCGTTGAAGTCGGAGAGAATGATGCCGAGGTTTTCGGAGTACCACTTCGCCAAGGCTTTTGGATCCTTGGAACGTAGGAAGACGCCGCCGATTCCAGTAACTCTTGCCATTAGATTTGATCCCTTTCAACTCGCACCGCGGTGCCATACGCCAACACTTCCGTAACGCCCTGCATGATGTCGTTGGCATCGTATCTTGCTGCAATGATGGCGTTTGCACCATGCTCACCGGCATGCACAATCATCCTTTGGAAGGCATCTTCACGGGTTCTTTCGCACAGGTCGGTGTACAGTGTGATGTCTCCACCCACCAGGGTCTGGAGGCTCGCGCCGATGGTTCCGAAGACCGAGCGCGAGCGCACAACGATGCCTCGTACCACGCCAAAGTTCTGAACAATCCGGTAGCCAGGCAGTTCGAACGCGGTTGTCACCATCGACTCTGGAAATGGGAGCTGGGAAGAAGCTTTAGGCGGTTGATTCGTCGAGGGCATCGTGTGTACCTCCGGAAAGATCAGTGTACGTCAGGGTTGCAACGATTCGACCAGAATCGTTACGGCCCCAGTGTCGATGGCTTGCGCAGCAAGGGCGATGCCTGCGCGGAT
>DATCDL010000343.1:0-6525 GCA_036510715.1 Acidobacteriaceae bacterium | reverse complement strand
CGTTTTACCCGAAACTGCAAAGAAATCCTGCCATAAGCTACCAACAGGATGACTGCCTGCGCGCCCCCGTTCGAAAACCAGTCCCGCAATCCGCTGCTTCGGGCTTGGCAAAAACGCTATGCCCGACAGACTCCTAGTGATCTCTTATTTGTGTCGTTGCTCGAAAGACTTCGTTGTTAATCTTTCAAGCACAATGTATTCCCACCTTGTTCAAAGACCAGACTTCTGTCGTTCCGAGACCACGATCTCAGCTTTCTCCATCCCGAGCGCGAAATTGATTGCCATTTAACTTGTTGCTATCAGCCCAATGTGTGTTTCCAGAAATGTTGCGTCTGGAAACGGTCGCGGTAGGGACGATCATTACTGATCGCCCCCCGCACAGATCCGCACGAGCGCTCATTAGCGCATGCGGCTCCTGTCTCGGATGAGTGGCGGCGAAGCGGTCAAGGGGCCAGGGATGCATCACGCGAGGTGTAGGAAGCCATTGCGCAGCCAGCTTGAGACGACGCGCCCAGGCGTACCGGTGTCTTTGACTACGTCGCTTAAGCGCTTGCCCCCAGTAGCGGCGCACGCGTTCCCGGAACAGCTCAAGACGATCGAGATTTCCGGGCACAGCGTAGTAGTTGAAATATCCCTGTACAACTGATCTGAGCCACGCGCCAGTCTGAGGCACGGGATCATGTATGCGCATCCTTAGTTGCTGCTTGATCTCCTGCAGCTTCTTTCGCATACGCTTGCGGATCGTCATGCGCCGCACGGCATAAGACGCGTTCCCGTTCTTCCCGCTAATATGCGTGAAGCCAAGGAAGTCGAAGGTCTCCGACTTGCCTTCTCCTCTTTGTTTCCGGTTCTGTTCGGCATACGCCCGAACTCGATCCGGCGCGTCTTTTCCGGGTGCAGCTCCAGTCCGAACTTCCCCAGCCGTTCTTCCAGGCCTTTGCGAAAACGGTCTGCGTCGGTTCCCCACTGGAAGCCGAGGACGATGTCGTCCGCATGACGGAGGACGATCACCTCGCCTCGCGCACACTTCCTGCGCCAGACGTCCACCGAGAGATCGAACACATAGTGGAGATAGATGTTCGCAAGGAGCGGTGAGATCACCGACCCCTGCGGAGTACCTGTCTCCGTGTCCGACCATTTCCCGTCATCCATCACCCCGGCCCTGAGCCATTTCTGGATCAGGCGCAGGATGCGTTGGTCGGCGACGCGATGCTCGACGAACTTGATCATCCACGCTTTGTCGAGGTTATCGAAGAAGCCTTGGATGTCGGCATCAAGTACGTAGTTCACCTTCCTTTTCACGAGCGCATACGACAACGCATCCAGCGCCTTATGCTGGCTGCGTCCCGGACGATAACCATACGAGAAGCCGAGGAAGTCCTCCTCATAAATCTGGTTGAGGACGGAGACCACTGCGTGTTGGACGATCTTGTCCTCCACTGCGGCGATCCCGAGCGGACGTTTCCGTCCGTCGCCTTTCTCGATATAGACCCTTCTCGATGGAAGCGCCCGATACGCACCGCGATGCACCCGGCTGTGCAGATCGGCAAGCCGACCTTTCAGCCCGGCTTCATACTCCTGCCATGTCATCTCATCCACACCGGGTGCAGCCTTGCGTTTCAGAGAGCCGAAGCTGTCCCTTAGTAGATCGACTGTGACATGGTGGAGCAGAGCGGTGAACTTCATCTCCTTGTGTTCCCTTGCTGCTTTCCGCACACCCGCCAGCCCTGTGACACGCATGCCCCGCTCTGTGTCGGGCGCGTGCTGGACTGATGGATGTTCTCCTTGATCAGCGGCCTTCCCTCCTCACTCTCCGCCATCGACTGCTCGATGTTGTTCGAATGATTCATAGGTACTACGCCGCTGTCCGACTCCTCGGGGACGTGCATGCGGGTATTGCGGCCTAAGCCTTCACCCGCCGTCCTGCTGTGGTTACCAGCAGGAGCCTCCGAGGTCTCCCGGTTCTCGTGCATGAAGCTTCCAGGCGTGTCTGGGGTCTACGACTACGCAGGACCGGACAGGAACTCGCGATATCGCTCCCGCCCATGTTGCCTTCCGCCAATGCAAAAGCGTCAGCGCCCTGATTGCATCTTTTCGAAGCTCAATACCCAGCCCACCTGTACCCCTGTTTACGCTTCGTCGAACACCTCACGGTGGGCAACGCAAAACTCGGGGCCGAGCGGTTCGCTACTCCTTTCTCGTAGGACTCTTTCATTCCCTGCTTCATGCCGGTTTATCCCGGCGCACTACATTGGCGATTTGGCAACAAGTGAAGTGGCACAGCAAACCGAGATCAGATCTTTAGGTCATGAGTGACTTGGATAGCACATATGCTCTTGACTCTAAGGAAGCTCTGAGTAGAATCTTGATTTTTGATCAGGATGTAGTGTTGGGGATGGTGTTGAGGTTGGGTCTGGATATTGCTCCGAGGCGCTGTTTATGCTCTCTCCAGGCCGGTTTTCCAGCGTTGAGACGCAGTTCTACCCGAGCACTGGCAGGCGTTTGCGATGCATTTATAGGTTGACCATACCGAAGTTATCGCACAGCCGACGGTGGTTTTTCGCGAGTCCTTGGTATCTCAGCAGACTCTGCTGCTTCATCGCTCCCACCTCGTAGCTATCAGATTAATCAATCAAGCTGTGGACGCAGAACTTGTTCAGAGTCTCGTTAGGTTCCTGTCTAGTGTTTGCGTGGCACGAGAATATCTTTGCAATCCGCACCGTCTGTCTGGCAATCGGGAGCATCCATCTCTGTATGCTCGCCATTGGCCACTCCACGCTGCCGATCGATATTTTTATTCAGGCGTTGCAGGAGAATGGTGTCGCTCTTCTCGTGGATGTGCGGACGATTCCTCGTTCGCGGCATAATCCACAATTTGGTATGGAAGAATTAGCGGCGTCGCTTCACGCTGTAGGGATCCAGTACCTCTGGATGCAATTGCTTGGCGGCCTGCGGCATTCTCGCAAGGACTCGATTAACATGGGATGGCACAACACCAGCTTTCGTGGCTATGCCGATTACATGCAGACGGATGCTTTCGCTGCTGCGCTTAAGGAACTCATGGCTCTGGATGAAGAGACCAAGGTAGCGATCATGTGTTCGGAAGCGGTGCCCTGGCGTTGCCATCGCTCGCTGATCGGGGACGCGCTTCTGGTTCACGAACATACGGTAGATGATATTTTTGTCACGACAGCCGGCAAGAGCCATCGCAAGCCACACATGTTGACCACATTTGCGCGTGTGCAGGGCACCAGGCTGTGGTACCCAGAGCAGGCAACGCTTCCGCTATCGTCTTCTAAGGTGAGGTGACTGCGGCGCTGCATGGAAGGCAGCGATCCGTGCGATGGGCAATCGTAATGCGAGGTGCATGAGGATCGCGTTCATGGAGTGTGCACTTTTGAACGGAATTGTGCAAACGAGGAATGGCATGATACGCACTAGCGGTCGCAAGTCGGCAATTCCGCGCCGCAAGCCGATAGGAGGTCGATTGTGACTCTTTGAATTCGTATCGAAATGGTAGATGCTTGGCGATCGAGCCGTGCATGCGGTGGTGGTTGGCTGAGAATGAAAATAATCAGCCCCTAGGGAGAGATGATATGGCGACTAAAAAAAAGGCGTTTGAGACAATCCCCGTTGGCACCAAGGTGTCGTGGCATTACCGCAGTGCCATCGGCCATGGCGCGGTCGCTGGTGTGTCCAAGATGGGCACCAACGCAGATAACACAATGTACAGCGTGCGCCAGACTGACCACCACCCCGGCGAACCAGCCACCGTACGCCATTCAGGCAAGGCACTCAGTCGCGCATGAGTTGCCCCGCGCTCACGGCGAGCGGTTTCTGCCGCCCAGACTCTTAGCTGTCTTTCCTCCATCGGCGAGATGGCGAGCGTGGCTTTTGCTTTGAACTCGGCGATGTCGTAGGCCTTTGCAGTATGACCACGTCGCGATACGCATCGTGCAGATCGTCGTTGTAGCCCGACGCGAACATGATTGGAAGCCAATCATAGACACTGGACGGCACGGGGTTGTGACACCGATCTACAGCTCGCACGATACTGAGCGCGACAATACCGTTGTGCTGGAAGCGTCTTTAAAAGCTCATCTGCCGAAGAAGAAGCACATCGAGATGCGGCTTACTTGAGCGAGCAAGAGCTCATTCGAAGGCATAGCCGAGGAGGACAAGAGTTATGAGTGCCGAAGCAGTTGAATCACCGATATTTCAGACAAAGCTGAAGAGTCGTGACCTGGTGGCCGAACGCACGATGGCCTTCCATTTTGAGAAGCCGGCCAGTTTTGTTTTTACTCCCGGTCAGTTCATTAATATTGATCTATTGAACCCCGTTGAAACGGATGCGGAGGGCAACACCCGGTGTTTCTCCGTCTCGAGCGCGCCATACGAAGACACGATCATGGTGACGACCCGGCTTCGTGATACAGCGTTCAAGCGCGTCCTGAAGACCATGCCGTTGGAGACCGAGGTGAGGATCGAAGGTCCGTTTGGCGATTTGCGGCTTCACAATAATACAAAGCGAGCCGCAGTGTTTCTGGCGGGTGGCATTGGAGTCACACCGTTTCGCAGCATTCTGCTGGACGCCGCCAACAGGAAATTGACCCACCACGTTTTTCTCTTCTTTTCCAACCACCGGCCGGAAGATGCTGCGTTTCTGGATGAGTTGCAATCACTGGAAAAGCGCAATGCAAATTACAAGCTCATCGGGACCATGACCGGTATGGAGAAGTCACAACGTCCATGGCAGGGGGAGCGGGGTGTTATCGATAAGGAGATGCTCGACAAATACCTCAAGGATGCTGTTTCTCCGATCTACTACATCGCCGGGCCGCCCGGAATGGTCAAAGGCCTGCATTCCATGCTTCAGGCCGCTGGCATCGATGAGGATGATATCCGCACGGAGGAGTTTGCAGGGTACTGATATCGCTTGAATCACACGCTCTAACTGCGTTGCACATAACGCACCTGACCAGCGCCGGTATCTTGCGGGCCAGATATGGCCGTTCAAATCTAACGGGGGACGTGATGATCGCATTCGATGCCGCGCATAAAGCCGTTCACTACCCCCCGGACCGACGGTTTCGGATATGGATTAAGCCTTCCTTCCTTGTGGTCGCCATTTTTCTTGCGCTGGTTCCGCTTGGGTTGGCCTGGGGACAGGCGGCAATTTACGGGTTGCCGCGTCTTGCTCCGGTGCAACAATTCAACGCAGCGACCTTTACCGGAGCGCATGGCTTTCCGTGGTGGCTGCGCTGGGCGCACTTTGTCAACTTTGTCTTTCTGATGATGCTGATTCGCAGCGGCCTGTCGATTCTGGTGGATCATCCGCGGCTTTATTTCAATAACGGATGCACTCCGGGCACAGAATGGATTCGCTTCACTCCCCTGAAAGTTCCCAAGGATCGTGTCTGGAGAGCGAGCGACGATGACCGTTACATCTCACCGATAGTGGCGACACCCGGCTATCGTCATACCGTGGGTATCGCGCGCTCATGGCATTTCATCGACGTCTACGGCTTCATCCTTACCGGCCTGATCTTTATTCCATTGGTGTTTGTGTCAGGCCAGTGGGAGAGGCTGGTGCCGAACTCCTGGTCCATCCTGCCGCAGGCCTGGGCGACCTTCGTCCACTATGCGAATCTCCACTTTCCGCCTGAGCCCGACGGCTTCTACGCCTACAACGCTCTCCAGCAGATCTCATACTTCCTCGTGGTGTATGTGTTCGCGCCGATAACGATTCTTGCGGGCGCGTCCATGTCGCCGGCGATGGTGAACCACTTTCCATGGTTTCCGCGCATGTTTGGGGGAAGGCAGGGCGGCCGCTCCATCCACTTCCTGATGATGCTTTGCTGGGCCGGGTTTATCGTCGTGCATGTCACGCTGGTGGCGCTGACCGGGTACGAGCGGAACATGAACCACATCGTTCTGGGAACGGACAACCAACTGCCTCGCGGGATGATTCTGGGCTTTGTGGGCCTCGCGGTGGTGGTTGCTTCGTGGATCGCGGCCCACTACATCTCCTGGAAAGCACCGCGTCTACTGCAGCACGCGCAGAAAGCCGTGTCGCTGCCTCTGCGTCTCCTTCTCCTCAACCGACTCCATCCCACGAGTCACTATACGAAGGAACAAATCTCACCTTACTTCTGGTCCAACGGCAAGCCGCCGGATCGCGAGGACTGGAAACATCTGGAGCGTGACAACTTCCGCGACTACAGGCTGAAGATTGGCGGACTGGTGGAGAACCCAGTGGAGCTATCGCTGCCGCAAATTCAAGCTCTCGAAGAGGAAGAGCACATCACCATGCATCATTGCATCCAAGGATGGTCCGGGATCGCGCAATGGAACGGTGTGTCCATGAGGAAGATCATCGAGCTTGTCCGGCCGAAACCGTCGGCTCGAACTGTCGCCTTCTTTTCTTTTGGAGAAGACCAGTACGGGGAGCCCTACTACGATACACAGAGCCTGGAGAACGTACTGAAACCTGAATGCATACTTGCCTACAAACTGAACGGCAAC
>DATCDL010000342.1:0-3964 GCA_036510715.1 Acidobacteriaceae bacterium | reverse complement strand
CTTCATACAGTCCATCGATCCGCAGCGTCAGCCCAGCGACCAAATGCACGTTCCAATCATTCGCCGCCTGCTGCAGCAGCCGCTCGATGCCATGACGAGCACTCTCCTTCTCGCCCCGGCTCAACAGCATGTATACGCGATATAAATTTGCTTCCACCGACGTCGGATCTCGCTCTAGCGCCTTATCAAATGACCTGCGCGCTTCCAGCACATGCATCTGTCCGCCCAACCCATGCCGCGCATACTGCAACTGCGTGATTCCCAGTCCCGACCACCCTGGCGCATATGCCGGATCGCGCTTCACCACGCGCTCAAACAATTCCCTCGCGCGATCCAGTTCATCCCGACTCCCAGTCCTCGACATGAACGACGATAGGAGCGCCCTCGCCTGCAGATACTCCTCCGAAACATCATTGCCCAGCGAAGCCTCTATTCCCGTCCCCGGAAAGCCAACCTGCAATCCGCCAAACCCATTCAACTCACCAAATACCTCATCGCAAATCTCCGTCTGCACCGCGATCAAATCGAAGCTTGCCACACTGATCGCACCACCCGTCCGCACACTCTGCCCTGAAACATCCAGCAACTGCCAGTTCAAATCGAAGCCCTTCTCCGACCGCAGAAAACTTCCCGCAAGCACGAAATCCACCATCAGCTTCCGCCCCACACTCAGCGGATCAAGCTGCCGTGTCGGCACATCCATCAGCGCACTCGAAGGCCGCACAATCAGCGACGGAACCTTCGCCAACCTCGCCGCCAAAGCATCCGCCAACGCGAACCCGTAGAAGTGCTTCGAATCGCTGGACCCCAAGTTCACAAATGGCAGCACAACTATATTCGGCCCCTTCGCCAGCGTGACCGCAGTACTATCGCGAAACCGCTCGGCCAGCATCGACAGAATCCCCGTAGAGCGTTTCTCCTCCTCAGGCGTCTCCATATCCAGACGTTGCTGCGCCGGCATATTAATCGCTCCCTCACCTGGCATCAGCATCGAGTCCAGTTGCAGCGACTTCACAATCGTCTTCAGCCCCTCGCGCACCTCCGCGGCCGACGCATACCGCTCCGACGGCTGCTTCTCCAGGCAGCGCAGAATCACGCTCTCCAACTCCACCGGCAGGTCCGGAACAATCTCGCGCAGGGCCGGCGGCTCCGCGTATTGGATTGCGCGAATACTCTGCAGATCCTGTCCATCGGGCCGATGAAACGGATGGCTTCCACTCACCATCTCGTACAAGATCAATCCCAGCGCAAAAATATCGCTCTGAACACTGCTCTGTCCAGTCACAAATTGCTCCGGAGCCATATACGCAATCGTCCCCCCGCGCGCCGTATACGTCGCCCCCGCCACCGCTGGGGTCACCGGCTGCGTTGTCAGTGACGGATCAAAATCAATATTCTCCCGCTTTAGCTGCCGCGCCAGACCAAAGTCCAGAATCTTGATCAGCCCGCCATCCGTGAGCATCACGTTCGCCGGCTTCAGATCCCGATGGAAGATACCCAGGTTATGCGCCGCCGATAAGCCATCCGCAATCTGCATCCCGCTCGACAACACCAGTTGCGCGCTCGCCGGCCCCTCTGCGATCACCTTGTCCAGACTCTTACCCGGAATGTACTGCATCACAATGTACGCTTCGTCGTCCGGCTCTCCAGGCGCAGTCTCTCCCACCTCATAGATCGCGCAGACATTCGGATGGTCGATCGCCGATGCCAGCCGTGCCTCGCGCAGCTGCGTCGCCCTCACCTGCTCCGGCGTCTGCGACCCACGCTTCAGCAATTTCAAAACTACAGGCCGCTGCAACAGCGTGTCGTTGGCTAGAAACACCACACCGCTCCCACCCGATCCGATCTTGCGTAGAAACTCGTATTGCTTAATGACGCGGCGTGCCATAGTCCATTATCTCAGCTACTCTCGCTACATCTCTGTGAAGAAGTGCAGCAGTCTCCTAAATAAAAATCGGTCTTTACCTTCGCTCCACAGACAACAAAACCGCACCGTTCTCGCTACTCCCTCACGAAGGCAGCCTTTCCACGCGATCCTGCATCGTAGGGTATTCAGGCAGACTTCGGCGGATATCACGCAACACCAACGAAGGTCGCTCAGCGTTAAATTAACTCAATAAAGCACCCCACCATATTCGTCTCAGGATCCAATGCCACATACCCTGCTTCTCATCGACGATAACGCCATCCAAGCAGCCACCCGTCAGACGATTCTCAAGCGTGCTGGCTACTTCGTCATCGCCGTCCTCAGCCCCGAGCATGCTCTCCGTCAGTTTCGCAACCGTGAATACCCCACTCCCATCGACATGATCATCACCGACCACCTCATGCCAGACATGAATGGAGCCGAGTTCGTTCGTTGCCTCCGCGAATTCGCCCCCGACATCCCCGTTCTGGTCGTCAGCGGCATGGCCGAAGCCGAAGAAGAATATCGGGACTTGAACGTCGACTTCCATCTCAAGCCGGTACTCCCCGACATACTTCTCTCCAGCGTCCTAGGTCTTATCGAGTCAAAAACCTCCACAAGCATCTAAATCTCATCTCTTGTCTGTGATCAACGTCATAGGCCTAACCCGCGACCCAACCAACCCTTTTCATTTCTTCGGCGCTATTTAGCGCCTGAATCACCAAAGTTCGCACTTCATTTCCCTGACTTCCTCCACGCGACGTCCGCTTCTGAGAGAATGGAAATTGAAGGACGTGCCCGCGAATGTCTCATCCCATGCCTTTTTTTGGCAGCATCTCTCTTGTTCTGGCCCTGGGGCTTTGCATCTATACACTCTTGTTCGGAACACTCTCCCTCTGGGCAATGGCTCATGGCCGTGTCCTTGCGATTGCCTCGGAACGCATCCGTGAGACTGCACGCCGCGCCGGCATAGCCAGCTTCATCGCCGTCTCCTGCGCTGCCTTCGCCCTAATCTGGGCTGCCTTCACCAACGACTTCTCCGTCGACTACATCCTCCATCACACCAGCCGCTCCCTACCCTGGTACTACAAGTTCTCCTCTCTCTGGTCTGGGCAGGAAGGCTCGCTCCTCCTCTGGGCTTGGCTCCTTGCCGGCTACGGCTTCGTTTTGCGCCTCCGCCAGAAGACCGACATCACTCTCACCGCCTACGCCTCCACGATCCTCTCCGCAATCCAGATCTTCTTCCTCATCCTCGTAGTCTTCGTCGCACAACCCTTCGCTCTCGTCCCCGGCGGCATTGTCCCCGCAGACGGATTTGGGCTCAATCCCCTCCTGCAATACGCCGAGATGGTCATTCATCCTCCCATGCTGTACCTCGGCTACGTCGGCTTCTCCGTCCCCTTCGCCTTCGCTCTCGGCGCTCTCATGATGCGCTATCCCGGTGAAAAGTGGATTCACATCACGCGCCGTTGGACAATGGTCACCTGGCTCTTCCTCACCTGCGGCATCATCCTCGGCATGCACTGGGCCTATGCGGTCCTTGGCTGGGGCGGCTACTGGGGCTGGGACCCCGTCGAAAACGCCTCCCTGATGCCTTGGCTGGCTGGCACAGCCTTTCTTCACTCCGTCATGATGCAGGAGAAGCGCGGCATGATGAAGATCTGGAATGTCTGGCTCATCTTCATCACCTTCATGCTTACCATTCTCGGAACGCTGCTCACCCGCTCCGGCCTGGTCAGTTCGGTGCACGCCTTCGCGCAAAGCTCCATCGGAAATTGGTTCGTCGGCTTCCTTGTCATCGTCTTCGCCGTCTGTATCTTTACCTTCCTCTACCACCGCGATCATCTCCGCGCTGAGAACCGTTTCGAGTCTCTCGTCTCTCGCGAAAGCTCCTTCCTATTCAACAACCTCGTCCTTCTCACTGCCTGCTTCGTCGTTCTCTGGGGCACCCTCTTCCCCGTACTCTCTGAATTTGTTCAGGGCTCCAAGGTCACCATGGGCGCGCCGTTTTACAATCGCGTCGCTGTTCCCATCGGCCTCTTCCTCATCTTCCTCACG
>DATCDL010000341.1:0-2793 GCA_036510715.1 Acidobacteriaceae bacterium | reverse complement strand
TCGCAGCGGGTGTTCGATGCGGCGGTGGAGAAGGCTTACGGCGGGAAGCGCAAGGTGGAGTGGTTTGAAGTGTTGGCGGGAGAGAAGGCCTACCGGCAGACGAAGAACTGGCTGCCCGACGATACAGTGAAGGCGACGATGGACTTTCGCGTGTCGATCAAGGGACCGCTGACGACTCCGATTGGTGGAGGGATTCGCAGCCTGAATGTGGCGCTGCGGCAGTTGATGGATCTGTACCAGTGCATTCGGCCGGTGAAGTATTACGCTGGAGTGCCGAGCCCGGTGAAGCATCCGGAGCAGGTGGACATTGTGATCTTCCGTGAGAATACGGAGGACATTTATGCGGGCATCGAGTTCCGCGAGGGAACGCCTGAGGCGGCGAAGTTTATCGCGTTTGTGAACGACGAGATGCTGAAGGGCAAGAAGCAGAAGATTCGGCTGGATTCGGGTGTGGGCGTGAAGCCGATCTCGATTACAGGATCGAAGCGACTGGTGCGGGCGGCGATTGCGTTTGCGCTGAAGGACGGTCGCAAGACGGTGACGCTCGTGCACAAGGGCAACATTCAGAAATTTACCGAGGGAGCCTTCCGCGAGTGGGGCTACGAGGTTGCGGTGAAGGAGTTCCGCAACGACGTGGTGACCGAGCGCGAGAGCTGGATCCTGGGCAACGTGGAGAAGAATCCGGAACTGACGGCGGAGCAGAACGCTGCGCTGATTGAGCCGGGTATCGAGTTCGCGACGCCGCAGTTCGGCGAGCTGGTAGTTGCCGAAGTGAAGCATGTGATCGAGAGTATTGGCGCGACGCATGGCAATGGCCAGTGGAAGAAGAAGGTGCTGATCAATGACCGGATTGCAGATTCGATCTTCCAGCAGATTATTATTCGGCCGTCGGATTACAGCGTGCTGGCGACGACGAATTTGAATGGCGACTACATCTCGGATGCTGCCGCGGCGCAGGTTGGCGGGCTGGGCATTGCTCCGGGCGCGAATGTTGGCGACGGCTATGCGGTGTTCGAAGCGACGCATGGAACGGCTCCGAAGTATGCGGACATGGATGTGATCAATCCGGGCTCGGTAATTTTGTCGGGCATGATGCTGTTTGATTTTCTGGGTTGGACAGAAGTGGCCCGGCTGATTGAGTCGGCGATGGAGAAGACGATTGCGCAGAAGTTTGTAACGTACGACTTCGAGCGTCAGATGCCGGGAGCGACGAAGGCGAAGACGAGCGAGTTTGCTACGCGCATGATTGAGAATATGTAAGGTAGTACAACCCGGGGGGAGAAATTGTCGTCCATGAAGTGAAGGAGCCCAGGAGCTCCCTCACTCATGGGCCCCCGAAATATACTTGCTGTAGCTGTTCTGGTTGCAGGCGCTGCAACTGTTTTTGCCCAGTCGACTCCAAGTTTCGAACTCAACCTTGATACCTATAGTGCGTACGACGCGATGAGCGTTGCGCAAGGCGATTTTAACGGCGATGGGAAGCCGGACATCGTCGTGGGTGGAGGCACGACCAGCACGACGATCACGCTGCGATTGGGCAATGGCGATGGGACGTTCCAGGCGCCGATTACGGTGGGACAGGCAGACAGTTCGCAAGTGCTGAACGTGGTGGCCGCGGATGTGGATGGCGACGGGAAGATGGACGTCGTGGCCCTGTGCATTGGCGGAACGTTCGATGTGTTTTACGGGAACGGAGACGGAACGTTTGGAGCGCCGGTGGCGATTGCGACGGCGGGTTCTCCTCGCACCATGGCGGTGGGAAGCTTCTACGACGATGGCCTGCTGGACATTGCGATGGGCGACTCAAATGGCAATATCGAGATTTACAAGAATGTGGGTGGGAAGGCCTTTGCGCTGACGAATACGATCGTGGTTGAGGCGAACAAAGCGGTGCTGAAGGTTCGTACCGGGGATATGGATGGCGATGGGCAGATCGATCTTGGTGTGCTGACGCCCGATGGCGCGTATGTGCTTTGGGGAAATGGCCAGGGTGGATTTACTCCGGTGCTGCTGAAGAGTTATCCGTATGCTGCTCCGGCGGATCTGACGGTAGGCGATTTAAACCAGGATGGAAGGGCGGATGTGATCGCGTCGTATAACTGCAGCGCGAAGGTGCAGACGAGTTTTACTCCGGCGTGCGCTGGGATCGATGTGTTCTATGGGCAGGCGGGGAAGAAAACGCTCTATCGTCATGCGGTAACGCAGGCGGGATTGCCGGCCGTGTGGCAACCGTTGGCGGTGGATGTGAATGGCGATGGAATCGCCGACCTGGTTGCGGAGCCCGCGGCCGGGAGTGTGACGGGTCTGGCTATCTGGCTGGGACATCCGGATGGCACGTTCGATCAGACGGCGCAACAGGTTGTTGCGGCATCGGGCGGGGCCGGAGGAATGGTTGCAGGTGACTGGAATCGCGACGGCATGATGGACTTTGCGGAGACGCTGCCGGGACAGGCGGAGACGGAGATTCTGATCAACGGCGGAATTCGCGCTCCGTGCGCGACGAGCACCGTCAGCGCGACGGTGACGGTGTGCCAGCCGGTCGATGGAGCGTATCTGCCGAGCCCGGTGACGGTGCAGGCGAATGCGTACGACACGACGACGGTGACGGCGTTGCAGGAGTACGTCGATAACACGCTGGTGACTTCGCAGAATGTGAAGAGCTTCGACATCAGCTTGACGGAGGCTCCGGGACCGCATTATCTGGTGACGAAGGCATGGGATGCGTCGGGGTTGAGCTTCCGGACAAATCGGGAGATCACGGTCTATAACGGGACGCCCGGACCGACGTGTCCG
>DATCDL010000340.1:0-7053 GCA_036510715.1 Acidobacteriaceae bacterium | reverse complement strand
TTGCTGTGAGGAGTGGAAGAGTGGCGATGTTGTCTGGCTGGGATTGTGCCTGGACGACTAACTTGATGCGGGTGCCTGTTTGGAGCTGCTTGGCGAAGTGGCCCTGCTTGCCGAAGGCAACGACGTTGTAGTGAAAAGCCTGGAGGTTGCGGTCTGAGATGATGGCGACTCCGAAGGCGGTGTACTTGCGGCCGTTCTTGGAGATGCGGCTGGTGGCTGAGTTGCTGACGGTGCCGAAGAGGGTGATGGTCTTTTGGGTCTGCATGGTGGTTCTCCTTTTGCCCGGTCAATCGGGACACATCCCAAAGGGCGCAAAGGTGCGCTGCTCCCAAGTCGCGGCATGGCCGCGTTGCCAAGAGAAGAAGTTTTTGGAAAGGGACCCGGAGCCTGCGAGGGGGGAGGAGTCCGAAACCCGAAGGGCGCGGAACGCGAGTTCTGAACGCAGAGCCGAAGGGCGCAGCTCCTGCACCGAAGCGGTGGCCGAGTGACCGTGCAAACAGGAGATCGTGCAAAAGCTGCCAACCTCACACTCGCAGGCTTCAGAACCAGTCGAGATTGCAAATGAAGATGGTCAACACAAGGACGCTATCGGTTGTGCGTCTGACGCTCCCTCAGAGCAACTTGCGAAGCCGCTCGCCAAGGATTCGACCCCGTGCGGTAATGAAGTCACGAAATTTCGCAAATTCGAGCAGCGAAGGGTCATCTGGCAACTGTCTGTCTGTACAGAATTTTGCCAAAGAGACTTTCTGTCGCTTCGCCTCCTTTGATACCCAGTCGGACAGTGCCGAACCCTGCTTGGATTGGTTTTCGTTTGCGTCGAGGTGCCTTAAATTCAAGATGCTGTTCCAATGCCTACGGTCCGCATAAAATTCCGAATCGCCAGGCGCGACGTTTGCGGCGCGAAGAGCCTTATTTCCGAAAGCACTCTTCGGGTGGAGGTGGTCTAAGTGGAAGTCGCCATTCTTGTAATCGAGATTTGGCGCTAGAAGGGCCAGGATGGTGAAAGCCTGCCTGTCTTCATATTCCGTATAGAGCAGGGATTCTATGAATTCGTCAGTAACCTGCGGGTCCTTTCCTTGCGCTCGCAGTATTGCTCCAATTGCTGCATCTGGGAATTGCTCTATGTTGGGCAACACAAACTGCCTGCCGAAATCGTTTCCGCAAAAGGCCTTACGGATAGCTGCAAGTATGGTATCTGCGGAAGAACCAAACACACCCTTTAGTAGCATCGTGTGCAACCATCGCCGCATTGTGTCTCTATCGTCTCGCAAACGCACTTGCGAAGTTATCCCCTTCGCAAGTTGTTTATGGTGGACCCAATAAACGATGGGAAGCAGTGCGTTCTTGGATGTGAGCGTGCGTTCGGTGTAGCCAAAATCGCGGACTAAATCGAATGTAGCAAGGATGCTTGCTTGGATCGCGTCCCAGTTATCCTCAAAGGGCTTCACTTGAGCGGCCGAAAAGTTTGAGACTTTGTATCGAATGTCGGAGTTGTATAGATACAGACATGCCTTAAGTATCAGATCTTTGCTTATAAAGAAGCCTCTCGCCTGAACTTGATCCACTAAGCCGCCCTGCCCGAGAATCTCTTTTCGCGCATCTCGCGATCTCCAATTCGCAATAGCGGTAGACATGAGCATATCTGAGAGGGAGAGAGGCTCTCCGCCGCTATTTACCCGAACGAAGACGTTCAACGCCTGTTCCATATCAGCCTTCACCACGACGTAATAGTTTATGATCCGCTCGGTATGCACAACAGCGTGTAGCTTTGACAACGCTGTTGCGGCGAATTCGTTGTCCTGGAGACCGTCACGAATTAGCATCTGAGTGAACTCATACGCTTGGGGCACATCGAGAATTCTGCCAACGTGAAACCATTGCTGCGGATTTTCGTTGAATTCGTCGGCGGTGAGGAATTTGAACTCATATTTCCTTCCAGTCTCGTTATCGTCTTCGGAAGCCGGTCCGCCACTAAGATTCAGGTGAAGCTTTCGAGTCGGCAATGCGCGCTGGCTGTCCTCCCACCAAACCCGCGGTTTCTTATAGGCGTAGGTTCCAGTTAAACCGATAAACAGAGCTGTCAATCGCTGCTGCCCGTCAAGTACAGCATCGAAATCGATATGTCCCTTGGTGTTGAATTCGGGATTATGCGTTTGATAGCGCTCACGAAAATCTTTCAAGACTTCATAGTAGCGGTAGTCGTTCTTTGCAGATTGGTCGCGGACTTCCCAAAGCAAGAAGCTGCCAATTGGATAGTTTTGCAGTAGCGAGTCAAAGAGCCATTCCACTTTATGGGGTTCCCAGACAAATTCCCGCTGTATTGCGGGTAACAGCAATCTCCGACTGCGAATGCGCGAGATCACGTCCGAAACACTAATAGGCGCCTGAAATGACATGCTTTGATCTCCTCATAGCTTCATCTATCTTCTACCCCGGCAATCCCAACTGCACGCGGCACTGCTTTGGGACCGTCACGGTGGAACGATTTCACCGTGCGTTATTGCTCGGATGTCTTGAAAAGGTAGGCCAGTTCTTTTTCGAGCATCTGGGGATTGCGGCAAACATGGAGGGCCCACCTGCCGAGCTTGCCCCAATTGTTGACGGCGGAAATCCAGCGATGCCCAGAGTCATGCTTCGCCTTTGCCTGGTTATCCTCTTGGCCCTTGATCTCCAAAAGGAGTGTCACACCATTTGCCATTCTTACGAGGTAGTCAGGCAAATAGTTGTGCTCAACACCCAGGTATTCGTATGGGATCATCAAACCGAGGTGGTCATTCTTGGCGTAATACAAGACGACTCCGTGCTTGACCGCCATCTCAAGCCGGAACGCCGCCGTCTGTTCCCACTGCTGGGTATCCGCCACAACCTGATTGATATGGCTCATAGCTGTTGCGAAGCACGGCTTTGTGGTCTTGAACTCAACCTCCGCCGTCGATCCGATCGGCTTATAGCGATTCAGGATTGGCATAAGCGGCATTTCTCCGCTCTCGTCATTCGGCTCGATACGAGCGAGCAGGCGTTCGATTATGCGTTGGACGTAAATTCCCAGGCCCAGTTCCGAAGGGTTTTCGCCTTGGAAGTTTACCTTCGTGCGAACGTATTCATCGACGACCGAATATACCTGGGGGAAGAGCTGGTGTTTGGATTGCAGCCGGAACACGCGCGCCTTCCTGTCGCTACCCTGGTGCGACGCGTCTGAGAGCAACTCAACGACCAGCCTGGAAAGGTTGAACTTGATCGTCTCTATGTGGTTCTGTTCGTAGTATGCGTGACGATCTTGTTCGACAAGAGGTAATACCAGAGTACCGGAAGCTGCATGGCCCTCTCTGTACCCAACGGTGGCGGTCAAGAACGTTGCAGTCGGTTCTCTGTGCGGCTCGACAATCAGCGACTCCATCGAAGCCACGTCGCACTTAATGAGATTCTTTCGTAAGGCAAACGCATATCCTTCGACTACTGGAAACCGAAGTTCCATCGCTTTGCGTTCCGGCAACGCCATGACATGCTGCTTCGGCTTGTCTTCGGCGGCACTAGCTGTGACGGCCCTTCCCTTGAACGGAATCACCGAAAACGGAATGCCGTACACGTCCACATATTCTTCCGTCAACAACTCTTTGCCGTCTTCGGTCTTTGTGGGGGTGTAGTCCATGCGTCGCAGTCCGCGCCCAACCACTTGTTCACATAGGAGTTGGCTTCCGAAAGCACGAATCCCGAGGATGTGTGTCACATTGTTGGCATCCCAACCCTCGGTCAACATGCCGACGGACACCACACAACGAACATGCTCACCTGGCTGGCCGACCTTGCCGACGGTGGCGACCACCTGCCGCAGTTCTTCGGCGAAGTCCTTCTTGCCCTTCTTGGGATCGCCGCTTTCGGCCTCGGCAAGCAACTTCGTGTCGATGCGAATGGTGTGCTTTCGGTCTGCGGTGTTTTCGAGGTGCGGAAGCACCTCGCTCTGGCCGTAGCTGGTAATCCATTTCGTCTTGGCCTTGCGTTTGCCCTTGGCCGGCACTGGCTCATCTTCTTCTTCGTCGTCCTCGATGTCAGCCTGTGTGACGAGCTCCACCTGAGTCTCACCGCTGATTTTCTGATAGACCAGCTCCGCAATATCGGTGTTGTCACAGACCACAATCATTACTGGCGGTACATGCTCCTGGCCGGGTGTTGCACGTTCAACGTAATCGAACCGCTCCTTCCACTGACCTGCAAGCTGCTGCAATGCGCCCTCAGCTTCGCGATACACCACGGCGGGTTTCGGCTTACGAGCCTTGCCCGGAAGGAAATCCGCTGGCTGAAGGCTTGTCCTGATCGTCTCCCAGAGCTTGAAATACTTGGGGTCGGGAAGCCCAGTGACATCCATAACCGGCATTCGCGGAATCTTGACGATCCCGCTTTCGATGGCATCGACTAAACCGAAGTCACTAACCAACCAAGGGAAGGGACGCCCCTCCGGGTGGCCGCTGCCGCCGATGTAAAACGGAGTGGCAGACAAGTCAACGCACAGTGCAATGCCCCGCGTCGCTGGCCCCTTGGGGTTCGCGTTATTCAGTTTGTCGAGGCCTCCCACCCAGATCGTCGCCTCTTTCTCTTCATCGTCAAGCTCATCGCTGGCGGCGCCTACCGGAACCCTAGCCTCTCCATTGGCTAACGGACGCCAACAGTGATGCCCTTCGTCGTTCAACACCATAATTGGCATCCGTTGGTAAAGGTCGTCGCCGAGAATGTGTCTTGCGAAAGTCTCCGGCGTATCCGGTCCCTTATTTACGACGGCGTAGGTTTTCCCGCCCTCCTCATGCTCCGACTGGGGATTGAACAGATGCCAGTTAGTGACCAGTACCTTCCCCTTCTGCATCAGTGGCCGATATTTGACTGGCACTATGTCGAACTCGGTGTAGTAGTTCTTCGCGTCCTCGGGTCGGAGAACCTGCAGGCGCTCCCTCACCGTCAGATTTGGACACACAACCAACACGGCATTCGGAAACTCTGTGCTATTCGGGTTGACGCCCCGGTTGCAGAAAGCCCAGGAGATTAGCATCGCCATCACAACAGTCTTTCCCGAGCCGGTCGCCATCTTGCAGCCGAGCCGTTGCAGCGGCAGGATGCTTGAATCCGGCGATTGATCGACCAGCGTTGGGAAGTAGTCAGTAGGTGTGCGGTAGAAGCTAGGTCGCTCTCCTTTGAGGAGTTGTTGAATATCTTCGTCCGTAATCGCGAAGTCCTTGAACTGCGTCCTACTGGAGCGTCCCGGAATCCGAATTTCCGCAAGATAAATGATCGTTTCGACAGCCTCTAGTTGGCAGAAGAACAGTCTTCGCCCGCGATCTTTGCTCGTCCAATGGTTCAGAAGATCCTTCGTGACGTTCGACGCGCCGCGATACTTGGACTCGCGCCAGCGATCTACGTCTTTCCTCAGCGCGTTCACCAATTCAATATCGTCGCGCTCCTCCTCGACAAACATCTTTCCCTGCGCGCTACCAACCTTATCCGTCTTGTACCAATAGCCGGCGTCTCGACGCCCTGGCTGTTCCCTCGGTTCGCCTGTTTTAGTGTCATAAAACCAGTGCGCATCCGGCATCAGATAAGGGCTGCATAGGATCGGCCGTTTTACCGGCTGTATCGGAAGCTGTCCGGTCTTATCGGCCACGGCTGCCCTCCAGCTTGTGAATCCGCATCACCTCGTTGCCGCGAGGATCGATTACCTTGATTGCGACGCAGCTATGCTTTCCGGTTGGAAACGGCAGCGACTTGGTGCCACTCAGTGCATCGAAGCGTTCGGCATCTACAACGCCGTTCAGTGCTTTGCTCAACTTCTCCCACGCGCTCTTATCGGGGAAGAATGCCTGGGTGATGCAGAAGGTACGCCCGTCGTAGTCGCTGTCCACGAACCATGCTGCAACCTTGTCAGCCTTCGTGGGGGTCACTGTATTGTCGACAGGGTTGTAGATGTCGACGCCCTCCATCGTCACTGTGTACTCATCCTGCGTGTCCGGGCCATCAAGATGTGTTCGTGGTTGCCCGAATACGCTGAAGAGCTGGCTTCCAGGTTGCTCTTTCAGCAGGCCGGCCATCGCAGGATTTACATCCGGGCGAATGTGCGCGGAGTGTATCTTCAGCTTGGGATGCGAGCTCTCGGCGATAACAGCTTGTGCCGTACCGTCAAAACTGAATCCCGCAAGCACAAGATGGTCATACCCACGCCGGTTCGCCTGCCGGATAGCTTCCTCAACCTGCATCGCTGTGATGGGTCCGTACTGTGGGCCGAAGACGACACCTATGTTCGCTTTGCCCTCTGGGTCTGGGTCAGGACCGCCGTTTGCCCAACGACCTTCCGCGTGGATAATGCTTCCGTCCATCACCTGGTCCAGCCGATGGAACTTCATGGTCTTGTTGTTGGGGAATAGAACGCCGTCCATCTTGAGGTATCGGATCATCTGGTCAAGGTAAGCGTCCAAATTCTGCGCCTCCCGATCGACGCGGCTCTCGACCATGCGAAGCTCGAATGTCTCCATCTCATCGGGTGAGCCGTCGAACCCGCTCACCGACAGGACTTCGGACTCACCAAGTGACATCTCCGGTGGTTGAACTGCTTCCACGGTGAACGGACCGCACACGCGAACGACTCCCTTTACTATCTGCGGCTGATCGACAAGTTCTTCTTGTTCGGCATTAGCGGCTATCGAGGCATTCACCTCGTCCATCTTGGCTCGCCAAGCGTTGCGGTAAGCGTTCACACCCTCTGACAGTTCATTCGGCCAATCCGGATCGGTGTCGAATGGCACTTGCCAATGCTCCCAAGCAACTCCTGAGTCAGGTAGAAGCCAGCGTCGGCGATCCGCTTCGGTGATCGATTTGCGGCCCTCAGCCTTCTGCTTGCGTAGCAGTTTGTCTTGCATGTTCCGACGAAGCAACGCGGTTACTTTCAACAGCGCTGCGTTAGCAACTGCGAGCTCCTTATCGATGGTTGGTTGATGCTTTGCAAAGATCGGATCTAAATACTGGTTTTGCGCGATGGATTTCAAGGTTATATGCGGAACTGTCTTATATTTGAAG
>DATCDL010000339.1:0-13760 GCA_036510715.1 Acidobacteriaceae bacterium | reverse complement strand
TACACCAACAACCCACCCTCCCTCTTCACCTCGGAAACATAGATCGTCTTCACCGGATTTGGTCCCGTGACCGTCCCCTCCTCGCGTTGCGTGCGATCCGGATCGCTCGCCGCAAACGAGCTGAAGTCGTGCGTCCCGCGCAGCATCGCCGCCGCCTCCTGCATCGATTCCATCTGCAATGCCCACCGGCAGTCCCACGCATACGGAGCCACAAACGGCGAGCAGACCCGCTCCTCCTCACCCGCACCCGTCACCACCCGGCGCTCAAAAATTCTGTACTCATACGTCTTCCGCACCGCACTATGCCGAGCATGGAACGTCGCCGGAACAATCTCCGCCCCCAGCACCCGAATACTCGGTGGCAACACGCGATTCATCGCCCGCAATAAATTTTCCGCCGGGATCGGAGCCTCCAGCCCGAAGCTCGTCACCTGCCCCAGAGCATGCACCCCCGCATCCGTCCGCCCCGAACCCTGCGGCAGCACCCGCTCCCCCGTCATCTGTTCCAGCGCCGCCGCCAGCATGCCCTGCACCGTCGAACGTCCCGGCTGCACCTGCCATCCGTGGAACGCAGTACCGTCGTAGCTCAGGGTGATCTTCCAGAATGTCATAGGTCTTCAGCCTGCATCCTCCCCATTGTAGAGACCCAGCTGTAGAGACCGTTTCGTCGAACTCATTTCCTTCCATTCTCACCAAGCACCCTTATACTTGGTCTGTTCCTAACTTTTCTTTTGGCGGGAACCAACCTGCCGCCACAGCCGTATGTACTCGTGTTGGACAGCATTTAAAATCATTCAAGCTGCACGTTGGAGAAATGAACCGTGAATTTGAGGCATTGGCAGGGAAGCGTCTGTGTGGCCCTTATGTTGATGAGCACCGCCCCGCAGGGCATCGCTCAGCAAGTCGATCCTGCCGCGCAGCAGAGTAGCCCGACGGCTCCGGCCGCGCCCCAATCCGTGCAGAACGACACGACAGGGACCCCTGGTCTACCCCAGGCCCCCGAGCCCAAGCCCACCGAGCCGCTCTTCCTGCGCCCCACGCTCAAGGATTACAGCCGCGGCAAGCTCGGTCTGCCCAATCCCTTCACCTGGTACACCCCCTCCACCTATCCGGCGCCCCGGCTCAGCAACTCGCCGCGCCTCGATGACCTCCTCCGCGACGGCAAAATCTATCTCAGCCTCTCTGACGCGGTCACTCTCGCGCTCGAGAACAACTACGACATCGCCATCGCCCGCATCAACCTCGACATCGCCGACACCGATCTCCTCCGCGCCAAGGCCGGCTCCAGCCTGCGCGGCGTCTCCACCGGCCTCGTCACCGACACTCTCGGCGGCTCGGGCACCACCGTCACCGGCGGCGGTGGCCCCGGAGGAACCTCCAGTGGCTCCGGTGGGGGCGGCGCCGGAGCCTCCGGCCTCGTCCTCAGCACCAACGGCAGCGGCCCCGTGCCTGAGAACCGCGACCCCACACTGACCGGCGCACTCGAGTACCAGTCGCAGAATCAGCAGCAGTCCAACCTGCTCTTCAGCGGTGGTCTCCCCCAGCTCTTCACCGATACCTCGACCTACAACTTCAACTACAACCAGGGCTTCGTCACCGGCACTCAGCTCGCCGTCGGCTTCAATAACACCCGCGTTACCACCGACAACCCGTTCTCCGACTTCAGCCCCACCCTCAGCACCAGCTTCACCGCCACCGTGACCCAGCATCTGCTCCAGGGCTTCGGCCCCGGCATCAATGGCCGCTTCGTCCTTCAGGCCAAAAATGACCGCCGCATCACCGACTCTGCTTTCCGCCAGCAACTCCTCTACACCATCAATCAGGTCGAAAACATCTACTGGGGCCTGGTCAGCGCCTATGAAGATGAGCAGGCCAAAGAGCGAGCTCTCGCCCAGTCCACCCAGCTCACCGAGGACAATCGCAAGCAGCTCGAGATCGGAACCCTCGCTCCTCTCGATGTCGTCAACTCCGACGCCTCGGTTGCCTCCGACAAGCAGGCCCTCATCCAATCCCAGACCAACCTCGAGTACCAGCAGCTCATCATGAAGCAGGCGATCGCACGGAACCTCAACGACCCCCAGCTCTCCGCCGCGCCCGTCATTCCCACCGATCGCGTCGCCCTCGATCGCCTTCCCGAAGAGGACATGCCGATCGAGGACCTCATCCGTGAGGCTGACCAGAACAACCCGCAGATCGAGCAGGCTGTTCTCAACATGAAGAACAACCGGATCACTATCAAAGCCGAGAAAAATGGCCTCCTCCCCACCGTCGATGCCTACGCGTTTTACGGTGCCAGCGCCTTGGGTGGAGCCCAGAATCCAGGAGCACTCGACTTCTCTACCGGCAAGCCGTACGCCGCAGGATCCTTTCCCTCGGTCGGCTACGGAACCGCCTTTGGCGACCTCTTCAACAGCAGCTCTCCCAACAAGGGGGTTGGCGTGAACATCAACATCCCCCTGCGCAATCGCACCGCCCAGGCTGACGAAGCTCGCTCCCAGATGGAGCTCCGCCAGACCCAGATGCGCCTCCAGCAGCTCTACACCCAGATCCGCATCCAGGTCATCAACGAACGCTATGCCCTCACCAATGATCGCGCCCAGGTAGCCGCAGCCCAGGCCTCGCACGATTACGCCGACCAGAGCTTCGTCGCCGAGCAGAAAAAGTACAAGCTCGGTGCCTCCACCACCGCCAACGTTCTCCAGCAGGGCAGGAGTCTCGCGATCGCAGACAACACCCTCATCTCTGCCACCGCGACCTACGCCAAAGATCGTGCCGCCCTGCGCGAACTGCTCTCCAACACCCTCGAACGCTACAACATCAACATCACGGATGCTGCTGCGGGAGTGGTCACTCAGGCTCCTGTGGTCCCCGGCCTCACCGCCCCCAAGGCCCCCTCCGCCCCCAAACCCATCACCAGCACTCCGCCCCCACCACCCAACATGTAACCTCGACACCGCGCAACCGCTGTTGCATAGAAAACATCACACCATGCAATGCTCTCTACTCGACATTCGCGTGAGACATGGTGAAGCCCCTCTCTCTCCGCAACGCTTTGGCCGCTGCGGCCATCGTCTTTGTCCTGATCGCAATTGCGTTTGGAATCTATCTTCGGGACCGCTGGCCGTATCGCGGTCGTATCGTCGTGCCCGCTCTGGCTGAGACCTTCTCCAGCACCCTCACCGTCGGAAGTTATAAACGCTTTTACTTTCCCAACCCCGGTTTTACCGCCCACAACATCGTTCTGCATCTTCACGGATCAACAAATATTCCACCCCTCGCCACGGTCGAAACCCTCACCGCCACCGGCTCCTACGTCGACTTCATCCTCCACCCCCACCATCTTGCTTCGCTCGACATCGTCGGCCTCCACGTCCAGATCTCCCCACCCGAGACTCCCGGAAACGGAACCAGATATCTCTCCGGTCCTTCCTCTCCCAGCACCGTCATCGTCGACCACGTCACCGCCAACCAATCCGTACTCGACGTATCGACGGCCCAGGACAAGCCGCCCCTGCACTTCGCAATCCACACCCTCTCCCTCCGTAACGTCTCCCGATCCCATCCCATCGTTTACCAGGTCGCCTTCTCTAACCCCACGCCCCCCGGTGAAATCACATCGCAAGGCCATCTCGGCCCACTCAAGCGCGACGATTTCGGCAGCACGCCTCTCTCTGGCCAAGCCAACCTCGCCGACGCCGACCTCAGCGTCTTCCACGGCATCGCCGGAAAGGCCCAAACCGCCGCTAGCTTCCACGGTTTGCTCTCCCGCATCCAGATCGATGGGTCAACCCAGGTTCCCGATTTTCACGTCGGCCCCGGGCAGCCCGAGCCTCTGTCCGCAACCTACCACGCCCTGCTCAACGCCACCCGGGGATCGCTGGTCCTCGGCAACGTTCAAGCGACCGCCGGCCAGACAAAAATCAACGCCACCGGAACCATCGATCGCACCCAGGGCTCCCACCTCACCCTCGCTGTCCCCAACGGGCGCGTCCAGGACCTCATGCGCATGTTCGCTCGCAAGGGCGCGCCCGTCACCGGAACCGCCACCCTCCATGCCGACGTCTTTATTCCCCCGGACCACCATCACTTTTTAAGGTCTCTCCAGGCTACGGCCAGCTTTGCGGTGTCCAACCTGCACTTCGTTCATCCGAAGACACAGCACACCCTCGACGGTTTCAGCCAGCGCGCCAGCGGGAAGGCTCCAAAGGAAAAATTGGCCGACGCCGACGCAGCCGCTCCCATCGTCGCCTCGGAATTACAGACCCGGCACCTCATCCTGCACGAGGGTGTCGCCCATTTCGACGATCTCCTGTTCTCTCTTCCCGGCGCCCACGCCGACGGCGTGGGAACCTTCAATCTGCTCAACAAACAAGTGGACGCCACCGGCAACCTGCACATGGACTCCGACCTCTCCGATGCCACCACGGGAATCAAATCCCTCCTGCTCGAGCCCATCGACCCGTTCTTCAGGCACAAACACGGCACCGTCGCGCCCGTTCATCTGGGCGGAACCTACGATCAACCCACACTAGGACTCGCACTCCCCGGCGACAGGAACCATCCCCGGCGCAAGCCCTCCAAGGGCGCGTCAAAAGTGGTAAAATGAAGTGTTGCGGTCCAACGACCGCCCGAAAAGCGAGGAAAAGAATCCATGGCAAAGCGCCGCGGCAACCCCAACTGGGGCAAGCCTGAACCCATCGGCCCCGTCGTCCCCACCATCACCTCCTTCGAGATGGTCGTCAAGGAATACAAGCTCACCCCTGACCAGTACATCCGCTCCACCCGTCTTCGCGAGTGGGCCCGTCGCAACAAGAACTCCAAGTACATCCCGGAGGCCCTCCTCGAAGCCTGGGGCTTCGAGATCGAGTCGACTCTCTAAATCTTGTCAAGCCCCCCGGGCCTGTCATTTCCCCATAGACAGCTGATTATAAACAGGATAAAACTTCCAGAAACTTGGCATAGTTACCCTGCCGCGAAGCCTATAATTGGAATAGGTGAACTTTACCTCCTCCACCGTGTCTCGGATAAGCTGGTTAAGTCCTTTGAATGCAAGATTTTGGGCGTAAGTCGTCTGGAATCAGCAACCATACGTAAGTCCAACGCTAAGCCAAGTCGTTTGAATACTTTACCCCCAAAAGTACCGGGGGGGAGGGGAGGGGGGCACCCCACCGGATGACAGAGAACAGCACAGGATTCGTCGACGTACTGGAGGCGGTAGCCGAGTTCAAGGCTGGCCGCATGATCATCGTCGTCGACGACGAAGATCGCGAGAACGAGGGCGATCTCACCCTCGCAGCCGAGTTCTGCACCCCCGAGGCCATCAACTTCATGGCCCGCTTCGGCCGCGGCCTCATCTGCCTCACCCTCACCGAAGAGCGCGCCGACTACATGCGCCTCGGCCCCATGACCCAGGACAACACCTCCCGCTTCGGCACCGCCTTCACCGAGACCATCGAAGCCCGCGAAGGCGTGACCACCGGAATCTCCGCCGCCGACCGAGCCCGCACCATCCAGGTCGCCATCAGCCCCAACTCCTCCCCCAACGACCTCGCCCGTCCCGGCCACGTCTTCCCCCTCCGCGCCCGCAAGGGTGGCGTCCTCGTCCGCGCCGGCCAGACCGAAGCCTCCGTCGACCTCGCCCGCATGGCTGGCCTCATCCCCGCCGGCGTCATCTGCGAGATCATGAACGAAGACGGCACCATGGCCCGCGTTCCCAACCTCCTCGAATTCTGCAAAATTCACGGCCTCAAAATGGTCACAGTAGCCGATCTCATCCGCTACCGCATGGCCAACGAGCGCTACATTCATCGCGTAGCCGAAGGCATTCTGCCCACCGAATACGGTGAATTCCGCATGATCTCCTACGACAGCGACATTAAGACCACCGAGCATGATTCCGGATCTGGCGGAGAATCGCACGTCGCTCTCACCTTCGGCGATCTCAGCGCTGCGTCGACCGAAGACAGCCCCGTTCTCGTCCGAGTCCACACCCACTGTCTCGCCGGCAACGTCTTCGGCTCCACCAGCTGCGACTGCCGAGCAACAGTCGACGCCTCTCTCCGTGAGATCGCCAAGGCCGGTCGAGGAGCCCTCGTCTACCTGCATCACACCCAGCTAGGTTTCTCCATCGACCGCTCCAAACAGCCTGCGCAACTCTGCATCCACCACACAGATCGCACCCATCCCGAGCGCCTCGGCGCCCCCGATCAGCGCATCCTCCGCAACATCGGTCTCGGCGGACAGATCCTTTCCGACCTCGGGATTCGCAAGATTCGTCTGCTCACCAACATGCCAAAGCATGTTCCAGCCCTGCAGGGTTTCGGCGTAGAGATCGTAGAGCGCGTACCCATCGCCCTGGAGCCGCACAAGCTAGCTACCTCGTAGCCGGAGCCAGCAGTCCTCCCAGCCCGAGCCGCCGCATCTCCTCCACAAACGCCTCATGGCTCGCGTATTGCGCCGCAACCATCCCAGCAGCGCGAGCTGCGCGAATGTTCTCTTCTTTGTCATCGACGAAAAGAATCTCATCCGCTGGCACTTTTAGCCCCTCGACAGCATGCCGATAGATTGCAGGATCAGGTTTGGCGATGCCCAGACGATGCGAGAAAGTATGGTGTGAGAAATCCTCGAGCCAAGGGAATCGTGCGAGAATTCCTGCTTCCATCGCATCGCCAATGTTGGAAAGGATTCCAGTCTTGATCCCAGCTCGTTGCAGGCTCGCAGCCCACTCAATCATGGGTTCGTTCGGTTGCGTCCAGAGTGCATTGTCTGCATCGATAAGGGCATTCAAACTCTCAGCGTCGAGCGATCTGTGAAGGTCGCGAGCGACGCTGTTCCAGTAAGTCGGACCTCCGAGCGTTCCACGATCGTACAAATCACGATGCTTCCAATACGCTGCTTGAAACGTCTCCTCATCGACACCGAGGATCCGTTCCATCGCGCGCCACGCAGTTGGTTCCGGAGGTCCGCTGAGCACCATTCCGTAGTCGAAGAGGACAGCGCTGATCTTAGGTTCATTGGAAATCTTAGGCTCGTTGGACATCATGGTCTCATTGGACATCTTGGATTCGTTGGACATGCTCAAGCCATTCTATGCGGACATTTATGGATCGGAGCAATCCACGTACCATGAGAGAGTCCGAACGAACCTCATGAACTTCTCTCAACGTACCAACTGGAATCTTGCCGAGAACGATCTTGCCTCTGCAGTCCGCGCGCGGCGCGCAGCAGGACAACCTCTGCTCGACCTCACCGTATCGAACCCGACGAACTGCGGATTCGTATACGACGACGCAACGCTTCTCGCTCCTCTGTCCAACATCGCAGCTCTGAACTACGAGCCTGATCCACTGGGAATGATCACCGCTCGCGAAGCCGTTGCACTCTACTACAGCGATGCAGGAGCAACTATTCCGCTCGATCGCCTCTGCCTCACGACAAGCACCAGCGAAGCCTACAGCTTCCTCTTCCGCCTGCTCTGCAATGCAGGCGATCAGGTCTTGGTCGCGCGTCCAAGCTACCCGCTCTTCGACTACATCGCCCAGCTCGACGATGTGCTGCTACGCGAATATCCGCTTCTGTACGATCCGAACGCAGACCTCTCCTCAGGTCACGGTTGGGCGATCGACCTGCACGCGCTCGAAGCCGCGATTACGCCGAATACTCGAGCAGTAATTCTGGTACACCCGAACAATCCGACGGGGAACTTCGCCTCACTCTCAGAGCGCGAAGCTCTCAATGCAATCTGTGCGCAACATCGTCTCGCTCTGATCGTAGATGAAGTCTTCCTCGACTATTCCCTTGGATCAGCGCACGAATCAGGGCATGGATCAGAGCAATGCAGCTTCGCCGCGCACGAGTCCCAATGCCTCACCTTCGTCCTCAGTGGCATCAGCAAGGTCTGCGGTCTCCCGCAGATGAAGGCCTCGTGGATCGCCGCATGCGGACCTCAGCACCTGGTGAGCAAGGCGATGCAACGTATCGAGATCATCTCCGATACCTTCCTGTCCATGAACGCTCCAGTACAGTGTGCATTGCCCACATGGCTGCGAGCGCGACAAGCTTTCCAACAGCAGGCTCGCGACAGAATGGCCTCGAATCTGGCGTTGATCGATGCACGTTTGCACGGCACTTCAGCCCAGCGTTTCGCGCTCCACGGAGGTTGGACCGCAGTACTTCGCGTCCCTCGTACGGTCGACGGCAAGCCATTCGCCCAGGCTGCGCTGGATCGAGGAGTGCTGGTTCAACCAGGTGAGTTCTACGGTCTCGACGAGGGAAGAGCAGTCCTCAGCCTCCTCACTCTGCCTGAGACATTGACTGCTGCCCTGAAGCTTCTGCCGATCGACTGAAGGTAGTTGAGCACTTGATGCCGCTCAGACCAGGAACGGATTACTCGCTCGTTCGGTACCGATGGTCGTCATCTCGCCATGCCCCGGAATGACGACAGTAGCATCGGGTAACGGAAGCAACCGCTCGCGAATGCTGGTGAGCAGCTTGCCGTAGTTTCCGCCCGGCAAGTCCGTTCGTCCAACTCCGCCCGCAAACAGCGTATCGCCCGCGAGCAGGAGATTCTCCTTAGGGATATACAGCGAGATGCTGCCCTCCGTATGACCCGGAGTGTAGATCACCTCTCCATCGATTCCGCTTACGCTAACCTTCTCGCCGTCAACGGGCGAGTGATCCGGTGGGAGAACGGTTGGAACTGCCAGGTGGAACCATCCTGCCTGAATGTCCATCATTGCCACCAGCGGCAAATCGGTCTGGTTGTAGAGGATCGGCGCTCCGGTGATCTGCTTGAGGCTCTGCGCGCTGGCAACATGGTCAATGTGCGCGTGCGTAATCACGATCTGCCTGACGGTAAGTTGATGCTTCGCGAGCAATGCAAGGATGCGCGGAATGTCATAGCCTGGATCGACCACGATCGCCTCGTGCGAGTCCTCATCGCCGAGGATGGAACAGTTGCAACCGAGCAGCCCAACGGGAAAGGTCTCGCGAATCATGGAACTCCTTGCAGTGGACAACGTAAGAAGCGCAGGCTGATAGCCTGCGCTTCTTGGATTGCAGGAGACTTGTCCTACTTCTTGGCAGGAGTCGACTGACTAGGGACATCCGACAGCACAGAACGGTTATTGCTGCTGCGCGACATCGCAACCGTGAGGGCAATCGATGTGAGCATGAAGATGATTGCCGACCAGGTGGTCAGACGTGTAAGGAGATTGGCAGCACCGCGTGGTCCAAAGGCCGTCTGAGATCCCTGACCGCCGAACGCTCCAGCGAGATCGGCCGACTTGCCCTGCTGGATCAGAACGACGCCCACGAGGAAGAGACAGACGATGACATGGACAATAACGAGAAGAATGAACATGGTAGAAAGATTGCCTTCAGTGCCGTATGAACGGCGAAATAGTTGGATCGGTGCGGAGCAACGGATAGGCCCGTTAGTGCCCTTGCAGGTGCACCGCAGTCCACTTCTGAGTGTACCAGTTCCATAAACTCTTTGGCGACACTTGAGTCGCCTCTACGCATGACGTAGTGACATCGATTCCTCCTGCATACCTAGTGACGACGAGTCTCCGCACGAAACGTTGGCAGGTTACGATTTCCGAGCCTATAGCGCGGAGATGCGACAAAGCTTATTTGTTATCGGTATCATAGGCTCGCTCGGTAAAAGCGTTGGTTGGATGAGCGGCGCTAGGTGGAGCAATCGATTGAATCTTGCGAGGACATTCCATTGAGAAAACTCTTTCTGTTGTTCTTCCTTCTGCTTCTTAGCGGCCCAGTCGTCGCCCAGTCTTTTCCAGTGTGTAATGTTCGCTCCTTTGGAGCGAAGGGTGATGGCGCAACCCTTGATACGAAGGCAGTCTCTGCTGCGATCGCTGCGTGCGTAAAGCTGGGAGGAGGGACGGTGTACTTCGGGCCAGGCCGATACGTTATCGGAACGGTGGAACTCTATAGCCACATCCATCTATACCTGGAAAGCGGTGCAACTCTGGTAGGTAGCCATGACATCCGCGAGTATCTTCCGAGCCCTCCATTCGGATTTGCGCGTCACTATGGTGTCGATATCACGGGCGAGGGGACCGTGCTCGGAATGCTGATTGCTAAGAATGCCGAAGACATTTCTATCGAAGGACAGGGCGAGATCGACGGCGAAGGCGACTCCTTTATGGGGATGCAGACCGCTCACGGAAGCAGTGATTACGAAGCGCAGTTTGTCCGCAATCCGGAAGCCTATCAGGCTGCGATGAAGTCCCTCGAGTATGGCCCGGTCGAACCCGTGAATCGCCCTGGAACGATGATCGTCTTCTTTCACTGCAAGAATGTACGGCTCCACGGCATTACGCTGCGGCAGTCCCCGAACTGGACGTTACACCTGCAGGATGTGCAAGGCGCGAAGATTTCTGATATCCAGATACTCAATGATCCGAAGGTCCCGAACAATGACGGCATCGACTGCATGCAGTGCAGGAATGTGGAGATTACAAACTGCAATATTGACACGGGAGATGATGGCTTCGCAATCGTTGGCAGTGAGCATGTGAATGTGAGCAACTGCTCCATCGCGTCACGGTCTGCGGCAATTCGCCTCGAAAGTACTCGTCTGAGTACCTTTACAGGTCTGACCATGGACACCAACCGTGGTATCGCGATCTTTGCCAACGGCTATGTGGGGCAGGAAAATCGGCCGACAGAGGATGTCACGTTCTCGGATATAGTCATACGGACACACCTGATTCCCGGTGGCTGGTGGGGCAAGGCAGAGCCGATTTACATTGCGGTCCAGCCGTGTATCAAGGACACTCCATGCGGCGTGAGAGTTCGCAACGTAGTCTTCAATGACATTACGGCCGAGGCTGAGGGAGGAGTGCTGTTGTGGGGTGGCAAAGGCACGCCAATTGCCGGAGTTGAATTTAACGGCATCCGCTTGCATATGATTTCTCCGACTACTTCCTTAAGCGAAAGCGTTGGCGGTAATTTGGATCTTCGATGGACGGCAACCAGCCCGCGCTTTGGCATGATCAAGAGCGATATCCCGGCTTTCTTTGCGAGGCATGTGGATGGCTTGCGGATCCGGGATGTGCAGGTGGATTGGGCGAAGTCCATGCCAGGCTATTTTTCCGACGGAGTGCGCGTCGAGGACTTCAACGATCTCAGCATCGACGACTTTGCTGGAAGACAGGCGCAGAACACGACCGGCGCTGCGATCTCTCTACATGACGGGTCCGGAGTTGCCATCACCAACTCCCGCGCGACAGATGGGACTGAGACCTTTCTACAACTGGATAATGTTGCTGAGCGGAGGGTGTTCGTGAACTACGATCTGAGTGCTGCGCCGACGGCCATCGCGCCGCCTGATCAGCACTTCAACACGGAGATCGGTCCGCCAGGAACCCCGGTCAGGTCGGGACGCTTTTAATATCTCGTCAGACATTCTCCCAGGTGGCAACCTGGATTTGGATGTCAAGGTATAGGAAATTTTTCTAATTGCATCTTTATCCTTCCTAGGAAACCTCGCGTCTAGAGCGCTCGTACCTCACCATAATCACGGTTGTTTCTGTGGATATGACAGCTTGCGCGGCCGTGCGGCGATGTCGATGCTGGAGCAGTTGAAGGAAGGATGGACGTATCTCAGTACGTTCCGGCTGCTCGTGACGATCCTTCTGCTGTCTGCGTTGTTGGCCATCCAAAGCCCCTATAAGCTGTCGACTGAGCGTGTCGAGAACAAAAAATGGAGCCGCTGCGCCAACAGCAACTGGTACAAGCGATAGGGCAGACCACCTCGAATGTTCCTCGAGAGATCTCAAGTTCAGCAAGGTCCTACGGCTCGTAAGGACGGCGAAGAAAGGGCGGGGTGTCGGTGGGGAGTGGGCGAGGGAGGGGCTTGGAGCGACCGGGCTTGGTGGCCGCGGTGCGTTTGGTGCGCTGCGGCGGCAGGGCGTCGAGTGAGTCGGTGGCGGTGGCAGCTGAGATGTCTTCCGTGAGGTCTTGCTCCACGTTGAGATACTTGCGGAGATAACGGAGAGGTTCTTCGGCAAGTGCCATCTCGCGCAGGTGGTAACGCCAAGCGTCGTGGCGTGCGGACCGGCGGGTGAAGGACTTGCGCTCGACGGTTTTGAAAGAGCCGTCGGGCATAGTGCGCTGAAAGGAATGGGCAGGCACGCTGAACGTGATGTCCTCGCCAGCCTTCCAGAAGGCGCTGGCGAAGTCGTGGGAGAAGAGGAGCGCGTAGTACCGGCGCTGTTGATCGAGGAGAGCTAGCGCGGCTTCAGCATTGATCCATGGAAGATCGAGACGAGTGGTGTACCAGCGGCGGAATTCGAATCCGTTGCTTCGGGCTCGGCCAACGACGATCGTGAGGAGTTCCAGACGGGTCATAAGGCAAGGACTAGTGAACAGGAATTAGAGGTATAGGTTATTCGCCGTATTTGGTCTCGTTACGGATGCGGTCGCGGAGGGCTTCGGACTCTGGGGTGACGGGCGCATCGGGAAGAGCCGGGGCGAGACGAGCGTGTCGGCGCTGCCACATGCGAAGAAGAAGGACGATCGCCAGAATGCCAAGGATGAGGACGGCGAAGGGAACGACCCAAGCTACGTCGTCGAAGCCGCCACGCATGGGAGCGGCTAGCACCGTGGGGCCGTATTTCGCGGCAAAGACCTTGAAGATCTTTGAGTCAGAGGCTCCGGCATTCATCTGAGTGTGGAGTTCGGCGATCTCGACGGAGGAGTTGGGGCAGCCGACATGGTTGCACTCGAGGAGAATCTCTGCGCAGCCACAGGTGCACATGAGCTTGTGCCCCACCTGGTCGAAGCGGGTGGAGGGAGATCCGGCACCGAGCATCGTGAAGGCAACAACGATGACGAGAACTAGTTGGAGGGAGCGCTTATACATGGGGACCTCCGGGGGCCTCGGCTGGAGCCCTCAATGCATCTTCTTCTGCGGCACCGCGGAACGACAAATCGATGGGCGCAGGCAATTCGACACGGCGGGTGCCGGGCATGAGTGGTGGAATGAGGGCTATGAGGGTGCCGAAGATGACGATACCTACGCCGATCCAGATCCAGTTCACGAGCGGATTGATGAAGACCTTGATGATGGGTTTGTCGGTGTCTGGATTGCGGCCCTCGAAGACGACGTAGAGGTCGTTGGCGAGGGTGGAGTGGATGGCGACGACGGTGGAGGCCTGGGCGTGGTCGGTGTCGGCGAAGTAGATGCGGCGCTCAGGAGTGAGTCGTGTGATCTTCTTGCCGTTGTGGAAGACGTCAAGAAGAGCGAAGTCGGTGTCGTAGTTCGGGGTGGAGTCCTGCGAGTAGGACTGGCAGACAATCTTGTAGCCGTTGAGTTGGATGGAGTCGCCGAAGCTCATCTCAACTTCTTTGGATTGATTGAAGGCTGCGCCAGCGAGACCGATGAACATCACGACGACGCCGAAGTGGATGAGATATCCGCCGTAGCGGCGAGTGTTGCGACGGGTAAGGAGGATAGTCGACGAAAGGAGGTTCTTGCCGGTCTGAGTGCGGACTACGGCTGCGCCGCGGAGGAACTCGGCGGTGATAGCGGTGATGACGCCTGCGCCGAGGGCGAAGCAAACGAGGGCGTAGATGCTGGAGGTAGGGTTATCGTCTGCCCATGGATGAACGCCAGCGAGCATGAGGGCGATGGCTGTGACGATGATTGCAATGCAGGGGAGAACGAAGTTGCGGCGGATGGCACGCAGAGACGTGGATCGCCATGCGAGCAGCGGACCAACGCCCGTGAGGAAGAT
>DATCDL010000338.1:0-4979 GCA_036510715.1 Acidobacteriaceae bacterium | reverse complement strand
TCAACTCAAAGCTCGCCACATCTCCCGGCTCAATCGCACCCTCACTCTCCGGAACCATCAAATCTCGAGGCCCATACAAGGCCTCATCCACACCCGGCAGAGGGCTCACATCCACCATCAACGACTCGCTCGCCCTCGCCCCACCGCTCAGCGCCTGAAAAAAACTAGCCGCCGGCCGCGCATTCATCAGCGCCGTCCGCACCGAGTCCCGCACAAAATCATGCACAAAACTTCCCTGCCGAAACCGCACTTCCGTCTTCGCCGGATGCACATTCACATCCACCTCCTGCGGAGGCATCTCCAAAAACAGCAGCACCACAGGAAACGAAGTAGGCGGAATAATATTCCGGTAAGCCTCGTTGAACGCGTGCAGAATCAGCTTGTCGCGAATCAGCCGTCCATTCACAAACACGTAAATCGAATTCCGATTCAGCTTCTGCAACTCCGGCTTCGACACAAATCCACTCAGCCTTACAAACCCCGGCTCCGGCGGAGCATAATCCTCGCCACGCTTCCACGGAGGAGGCTCCGGCAATCCGGCCCGCGAAAAATCAATCTCCGCCGCCACGGGTATCAAGCTCTCAAACGTCTCGCGCCCAAAAATCTGATACAGCCGCTCGCCCGCATTCGCCACCGCGGGCGCAACCAGCAGCGCCTGCGTAGCGGAGTGCAACTCAAAATGTATCTCCGGATGCGCCAGCGCGTAATGCGTCACCAGCCCCGCCACATGCCCCAGTTCCGTCTGCTCCGCGCGCAGAAACTTCCGCCGCGCCGGGGTATTGAAAAATAAATCCCGTACCGCAATCGTCGTACCCGCCGGCAGCCCCGCATCTTCCACGCGCAACAGATTGCCCCCCGCAATCTCCATCACCGTGCCGACCTCATCCTCCGCCGCACGAGTCTCCAGGCTCACCCGCGCCACGCTAGCAATCGAAGGCAGCGCCTCCCCACGAAACCCCAGCGTAGCAATGCTCAGCAAATCATCCGACGACCGCAGCTTTGACGTAGCATGCCGCTCAAACGCCAGCAGCGCATCATCTCTCCCCATGCCATGGCCGTTATCGACAATGCGAATCAGCTTCCGCCCACCCGCCTCAATCTCCACCCGAATCCGCGTCGCCCCCGCATCCAGCGAGTTCTCCAGCAACTCCTTCACCACCGACGCAGGCCGCTCCACCACCTCGCCCGCGGCGATCTGGTTAGCAACCTGGTCCGACAACACGCGGATCTTCCCCATCGCTCGATTCTAGTCAGCCGCGCCCACCACGATCGCAGCACCCTGAGCAAATCGCGGCAGAAACCCTACCGGTCCCCCACCAGGTGCAGTCGCATAAAGTTCGTCGCTCCAGTCTTCGTCGCCGTTCCCGCCACGATCCCCACAACTTCTTTCACCTTCACATAGCCGCGAGCCTGCAGAATCTCCTCCGCCATCATCACCAGCGTATCCGTCCCCACAAACCGCTCGCACAGAATCGGCACCGTGCCCCACAGCAGCATCGAGCGATTCACCACGCTCTCAAACGGCGACAGCGCATAGATCGGCGCCTCCGGCCTGAACTTCGACAGCAGCCGCGCCGTATTTCCGCTCTCCGTAAAGATCGCAATCGCCGCCAAATCCAAGTCCTGCGCCGAGTGCGCCATGCACTCGCAGATCGTCTCCGGCACCGACAGCGAACGCCGCTTGCCGGCATTCGTTGACCGGGCACCGTATCTCTGCCCCAGCACATTCATCTGCGTCTCGGTCTCCACCACGATCTTGCACATCATCTTGACCGAATCCACCGGATACTTGCCCGCCGCGCTCTCCGCAGACAACATCACCGCATCGCTTCCGTCGTAAATCGCATTCGCAACATCCGAAACCTCCGCCCGTGTGGGCCGCGGATTCTCAATCATCGACTCCAGCATCTGCGTCGCCGTAATCACCGGCTTCCGATACTCCGCTGCGCGCCGTATGATGTGCTTCTGAATTGCTGGAACCTTCTCCGGTGGCATCTCCACACCCAGATCACCACGTGCCACCATGATCGCGTCCGCGCACTCAAGAATGCTGTCCAGATGGTCAATCGCCTGCGGCTTCTCCAGCTTCGCAATCACCCACGCATCCGATCCCAGCTCCGCGATCCGCCGCTTCACATACTTCACATCCTCGGCCGTCTGCACAAACGACACCGCCACCGCATCCGCGCCGGCCTTCAAACAAAACTCAAGATCGATCTCATCCTTCTCCGTCAGCGACGGAACCTTGATCGCAACCCCCGGAAGATTGATCCCCTTCTTCTCCCCCAGCATCCCGCCGTTCACAATCACCGTCACCACATCCGCGCCCACAATCTCTTTCACGCGCAGCTCGATCAACCCATCCGACAACAGAATCTGATCGCCCGGCTTCAGGTTCTCCGCCAACGTCGTGAACACCGTGCTCACCCGTTCAGGAGTGCCCTGCATCGTCTCCGGTGTAATCACCAACTGCTTCCCCGTCTCCAGCAGCACCGACTTGTGGTCAACCAATTCGCCAGTACGAATCTTTGGCCCCTGCAAATCCGCGAGAATGCAGATCGGCTTTCCTTCTTCAGCAGACACCTTCCGCACCATCGCGATCAGCTCTGACTTCTGCTCATGCGACCCATGCGAAAAGTTCAACCGCGCTACATCCAGTCCGGCACGCACTAACTCCCGAAACGTCGCCTCTGTACTTGATGCAGGGCCCAGTGTTGCAACGATCTTTGCCCGACGCCCAATCAATATCCCAATTCCTTTGCCATTCATTCGCACATCATCCTTCCAGCCTGGGATTCACGCCCTGCCGCTAAAACGTTTTCTACCATCAGTCAGCAATTCTACCTGTACGATCACGATGCAGTCCGGGCAGCTTCCATAGCAGCTCCGACAGCTTCGGATCACGCCGCCTCGGCCCCTGCGCCGCCCGCTGCGCATTGAACTCTCCACCCACCAGCACGCTAAGAGCAATAAGATACAGCCAGAACATCAGCGCAATCGCCGCGCCCAACGATCCATACACCCGCGAATAGTTCGCAAACCGCGTCACGTAGTATCCAAACAACAGCGTCGTCACCAGCCACAGCAGCGTCGCCACCGTCGCTCCCGGCAAACTCGCGCGCCAGCTCCAGTCCTTCCGCAGCAGCTTCCAAGGCTCCCGCAGCAGCGGCTCCAGATGCTCGCGCATGTGTGTCGAAAGGTCTGTCCCCAGGTGATAAACCACCGCAATAATCCCCACACTCCCCGCCAGCGCGATCGTCCACCGCAACACATACGCCACCACCAGAACAGACATTCGTAGCGACGGAGTCACCTCTCCCGCCAGCCAATGCGTCATCACGTGGCCAAACACCACCAGCACACTCGCCGCCGTCATCGGCAGCAGCGACAGCGGCACCAGCGCCAGCGACCGCACCCGTCGTGGCCAGAAACTTCCCGGCGTCAGCGGCAGGTCATACGCCCTCCGAAACCCTTCCATCAACGTCGACATCACGCTCGATGCGCCCGCGATAGCCACCACCATCGACCCCAGCAGAGCATGCACCGTATGCGCGCTCCTTTGCGCCGGCGAAAAATAGACCTCCAGCAGCGGACTCACATTCGACGGCAACACCCGATCGAAGAACAGCGCCATCTGAACCCGCAGCGGCAAATTATCTGGCAGCCCGCTGATCCCGGCAGCCGCCACAATCAACACCGGAAACAACGCCACCATCGCCGAGTACGCCGTTGCCTGCGCCACCGTCAACGCATCATGATCCACCGCCGCGAACACCGCCCGCCGCAGCGTCTGCGCCAACTCCAGCGCATCCTCCGCCCACACCTTCCAGCGCCGATCCCCCGTCACCTCACTCGTCCCATCCGTCATCAGGGCCTCGCGCTTAAGTCTTCCACTTGTTCAAAAACGCTGTCACCACTCCAGGCTCCTGGCTCCGCGCATTCGAAAACTCATCTCCCTGCGCATACACCACACTCCCATCGCCTTCCACCACAGACAACGCCGGAATCGCCTTCACTGCAATCCCATACTGCTGTGCAATCTCCAGATTCGCATCCTTCATCCCAACATTCACATGAACCAGCACAAAGTGCTGCGCCACCAACTCCGCATTCGCCTCCTCATCGAAGTGCGATTGCAACGCCCCGCAGTCCGGGCACCAGTCCGCGCCGAAAATCATAATCACGCGCTTACCCGTACGTCTCGCCTCAGCCAGCCCAGCCTCCACGTCCGCAACAGCGGCTTCTATCGCCGGATAATTCTTCTTATCTGAAATCATCAACCGGCCCCATCCCGAATATCTCAACCATCACGATCCATCTCCCAAGTCCTGCTCCATCCATCATCAGCCACGTCACCGCAGCCTCCAAGCCAAAAAATCACAGCTCACCACCCTCACCGCCAACGTCCATCAAAACCTGTGCATCCAACTATCCATGGAAATCGAGCAACTACCCCCGAAGCAGCCAAACTTCCTCCTCATCGTCATTCTGTTTGGTCTCTCGATCCTTGTCATCTTCGTGCTCGCCTATTTCTTCGTCTCTTTCGACGGCAAGCACCTGACCTTCCGCCACCACCCCGCTCACCCCACCTCGCAACTGGTCCTCCCGCTTCACTCCTCTCCCACCACTCTCGCGTGATCGCACCTAATTCGTCTCTCCCCCGTAGTACCCGGAACGCGTCTGAATATCCATCTTTTTGTTCATCTCCGGATTCGACATATTCAGATCGATCGGATGCATCCCATACCGTGAACCCGCCGCATCCGGACTAAATCCAAGCCGGTACTCTGACTTTAACTCTTCCGCAATCTGCGAATAAATCTGCCCCACCGTCTGCTTCTTACTCACCTCAAACACTCGCCCGCCCGTCTCTTCGCAGATCCGGTCCATCACCTGCTTTCCATCCACCGACGGCTTCCGCGAACCGCCACCCCGCGGACTATTCGGGCCATTAGGATTCCTCCCACCACCCGGATATC
>DATCDL010000337.1:0-3361 GCA_036510715.1 Acidobacteriaceae bacterium | reverse complement strand
GAAGGTGCAGTTTCTCTAAGTCACGACAGCGTCGGACGTTGATACATTGATCGTGATGAGCAAAGGTTCCAAGACGGTGGCAAAGAGCGCGAAGGCCACTCCGCAAAGGCCCAAGGTTACCGATTTCGATGAAGCCACGTTTGCAGAGATTTCCAAGCTGATCTCTGATTCGCGCGCACGCGCTCTCTTATCGGTGAACACTGTATTGATCGATCTCTACTGGAATATTGGCGAGATCATCAGCCGCGAGATTTCAGCGGCGGAGTGGGGAGATGGAGTCGTCGCTCAGTTGGCTGGTTACATCGCCAGGACGCAGCCTTCCCTGCGCGGGTTTACGAGATCTAACCTTTTTAGAATGAGGCAGTTCTACGAGACCTACCGAGAGGACAAAAAAGTCGCACCGCTGGTGCGACAATTACCCTGGTCCCATCACCTCATCATTCTTGGACAGAGTAAGCGTCCTGAAGAGCGGGAATTCTACCTCCGCATCGCCGTCCAGGAGCGATGGAGCAAGCGAGAGCTGGAACGCCAAGTCAACAGTGCTCTGTTCGCACGCGTCGTGCTCAGCCCCCCGAAAGTCTCGCCGGCGGTGCGACAATTACATCCTGAGGCCCTGAGCATCTTCAAGGATGCTTACAACCTCGAGTTCCTCGGTCTGCCACAGATCCATGCGGAAGTGGATCTCCACCGAGCTCTCCTCGACAAACTGAGAAACTTTCTCATCGAGTTGGGCCGTGACTTCTGTTTCGTCGGCTCCGAATATCCACTTCAAGTCGGAGGGCGCGACTTTGCCCTCGATCTCTTGTTCTTTCATCGCGGATTAAACGCCCTGGTAGCCATCGAACTGAAGATCAGCGAGTTCGAGCCGGAGTATCTGGGCAAACTGGACTTCTATCTCGAAGCGCTGGATCGCGATGTTCGCAAGGCCCATGAACGTCCCTCGATAGGTGTCCTGCTCTGCGCCAGCAAGAACGACGAAGTGGTCAAGTATGCCCTAAGTCGCACCCTCTCCCCCGCCCTGATCGCCGAGTACCAGACACAGCTTCCTGATAAAAATCTGCTGCAGAGGAAACTACATGAGTTTTATGTAGAGAATACCCACAAGGAACCCCAGATGGACGAATGGCTGCGAGAAACGGTAGCTCCTGCCTACGACGCAAGCTTCAGAGATCCATCTGGCAATGTGTCTGTAGGCAAGGTGGGCTCTACCCTCTCCAAGGCACATAAAAAAGCGCTCGCAAAGAAGCGCTAGTGTCCCGCCTAGTCGTCTTCGCGCGCGCGGGTCGATGAGTGGCTCCTTGGAGGGTTAAAGCACGAGGCGTCGTGTCGGGAGGCTGCTGCTCCCCGCCTCGTCATTCCAAAAAGGAATGACGATCGCTCAAAAAGTCATTGGACGTTTGTGCGAATCGCTCTTAGCTTTGCGCCTAGCTGACAACACCAAGTCAGCGGAGGTGCAAAGATGCTTAGAATCCGCCGCGAGTTCCGATCGGAAATCCCCCCGAATCGGTCGTCCAATGCCGCCGCCCGACGGTGGTCGCAACTCTTCTCCAAACAAATCCGCTATGTCGCTCATGTCATGGGACCGACATTGGTCGCTCTCGCCTTCGCGGGCATAAGCAGCGGTGTCGCCCATGCCCAGGGAACGATGGACTTCTCCGGGGCGCAAACGTTGATGGGAACGTTTAAAACTTTCGCGATTTATGCGGGTGCGATTATCTGTTTCGGCGGACTCATCTTCGCCGGAATCCGCATGATGTCGGGGAGGTTTCAAGATGCTATTCCAGGACTCTTCGGTGCGCTTTTCGGTGCCGGAGTGCTTGGTTGGGGAGCCGGATGGATTGGCTCGCTGACCGGGCAGTCGATGTAGGAGGTGCATCGACATGACCAAGCGGGGAGAACCGTTAGCGATCAATCAAGCGCTGAATCGTCCCCGAGCCAAGCTCGGATTGGACCTTACAGCATGGATGGCGATCGTATTCGTCTGCGTAACGGTTTTCCTCGTTGGGTTTCGCCTTCTGGCGATGATGGCCTTTCCGACGCTCGCTATCGCCGCGTGGCTCATCGTCCGTAAACACCCGAAGATGTTCCAACTCTGGGGCTTAAGCCTCAGCCAGAAGAGCTACTATGACCCGCGCAAACATTGAGCAAGCCAAATACGTTCCGTGGTTCGCCAAGGCGGGAGCCGCGTGCAGCATCGTACCGATTGCACGCTTCGTCGGACCGAATGTTTTCGCTCTCAAAGGGCACGGCTATGGATGTCTCTTCTCACTCGTCGGTATCGACGAGGAAGGACTCACGGACCAGGAACTTGATGCGCGGATGCGCTCGATTGAAGGGGCATTGCGCGGACTGCCGGAAGGTTCCTGCCTCTACCGGTACACCCGCGTCATGTCCGGCTTTGAGTTGCCCCGCCAGAAGACGTACAGCGATTCCGTCACTCAGGGTTTCGTCGATGATCGGCTCGACTTCCTCGAAAAGACGGCCAACTTCCGCCGAATTGACCTGCACTGGTGCCTCACGCTGGAGCCCTCGAAGCTGAAGGCATTCGAGCGCAAGCCGCAGGAGAACGCCACCGACACGTCGCGAATGCTCGCCGACCTCCAGAAGACAGCGACCATTTTGGAATCGCATCTAGGTGGTGCGCTGGGGTTGAAGCTGCTCGACAAGAACACGGCCTTCCAGTTTTTCAGCTACCTGTTCAACCTTGAAGGGTGGGCCGACGACGACCAGCTCCGCACGGACACCGGGGTTGATCGGCAGATCGTAAAGAACCCAGTTGCGTGGCTCAGCGACCACCTGCGTGTGGGCAGACGCCACGTACAGATGTTCTCGCTTAAGACGACACCCGAGGCATCGAGGCCATGCCTGTTCTCCGGCCTGCTGACACTCGATTGCGACAGCGTGTTGTGTTCTACATGGCGCGTGAAGTCCACATCCTCAGCTCGCAGCGAGATCGACGCCCAGGAGAAGTTCATCTCGTTTTTCAAGGTTGGCGTGCTGACGCGAGTGATGAGCGGGCGCGATACCGCTTCCCTCGACACCAGGGCTGGAGCCAAAGCCGCGAACAACAGCGTCGATGATTTGAGCGAAGTCATCCGCTCATTGGACAAAAAGGCACAGGGGGAATACTCGCTCCGCTTGCTGCTGGCAGCTCACAGCCCGGAGCAGCTACGCGATACCGTCCCCGCTGTGCATCGGATCTTCGTCGATGCACGGGCGCAGGTGATGGAAGAGACGCTGGGGAATCTCTCCGCGTTCTACGCGATGTTCCCCGGCAATCATAAGTTCAACGTCTTCCCGTTGTGGTTGTCTGAGGAGCATCATGCCCGCCTCTCCGCTGTGTTTGCTCCGCATATCGGCC
>DATCDL010000336.1:0-3262 GCA_036510715.1 Acidobacteriaceae bacterium | reverse complement strand
TCAATGGTTAGAGCAGAGGACTCATAATCCTTTGGTCCAGCAAAATTCTCCGAGGGAAAGCCGCCAAGATGGGCCGCCACTGGACACTACTTGGACACTTTTTCAATCCTCGGACCTGAGAATCGAACCGAAAGGCACCGTCAACGTCGTTGGATGGGACTCCATTGAAAATCCCGACTTCAAGCGTGGATCTAGCATCGCCTGACTCGGACTTCCGCCGTCTTGAGGCGGAGTTTCCCTTTCACTCTGGCGCCACTATTTCGGCTACGCTTTGTTGTCAGGTAACAATCCCTACCTCTTTCTCACTCGCCACCGCAGCCAGTATCAGGGCGACATAGTGCTTGATCCGGTTTTTGGTCTCATCCGTTTTGGCGTTCGCAATGGCGTAAACACATCGATTGCTCTCCAGGTCACCGACGATAACCAGCCCAGGAACTTTGAGGGACTCGAGATGCGATCGCGCATGGATTAACATCCCATGCAGAATGGAATTCACCGAAACGATGTCCCCAACGTTCTTGTCGGTATCTTGACGCGAGTTGGGTCCCGACGCATGCCACAGTATGTTCTCCGCCGCTGCGCTGGTTCTCTCCTTCGTTCTGGGATCAACCAAATTGAGAGCGAAATAGTTGGCGCCGTCGCGTGCTGGTTTTTCTGCGATTAGTAGGACGGCAGCGTTGCGCCCTGCGGCTCCGGCGCTCATGACCACCGACAACAGCTTGACCACCTCTGCGGCGTCTTGGTCCGTTTCCATTATAGGTGATGAAAGACGTACGTTGTATGTGCGGCAATCTGATTCAACGAAGCCTCACCACGCTGGTTTGAGAAGTGCCGACACCCCGGCCTCACTACAGCTGGAGCCAGCTTCCGTCCACAAACGATTCGGCAGTCTTCGGTAGTACCAGCACGTCCGGATGGGCGAGGAATAGCTGAAGCTCCGCAACACTTTCAGCAACACGTTTGAGGTATTCGCCATCGCTCGAATCGGTGATGTAGAAGATTCTAACCTTGCCCTCGATGAAAGCGATTGCGTCGGGCCGGTTGGGAAGACGGCCCATTGCGTCAGTTCGGAAGGGCCAGAGTTTTTCACCCAAAGCTCTAAGGTCCCCTGAAACATGGAGCTTAACTAGCGCTACCCCCGCTGCGTGAGCGAATTGAACGGAACAGCGTTCGGCCTCGCTTTCTATGAGGAAAATGGAGCCGCCATAAGCATAGGCAGGCACCCTAAGGAAGTGCGTCACCACGTTAATGCCTTCTTCGAGCTTAACCACCGCAGCATAAATGTATGGGGGTGGAATGATATGCCCATGTGCCTTTGCCTTACCCCGTGAATTCGCTAGAACCTTGGGCGACAACTCCAGCAGCACGCCCTTTGTTTGAAAGCCATGGCAGTCCCAATGAGAACCTATTTTGAATTCCGCCACCTCGCCCTCCCCGAGCGGATCATTGGATTCGTCGACAAGTGGCCAGTCCGTCACACCCCAATAAAGCTGACGACCGAGGCGTTTTAGGGCCGATTCCAAGGACAAGCTACCTCTGTGCAAAAGAGGTTCGTTAAAGAGCTCAGCCATACGACCGAATACGATTGCCCGGCTGGGATTCGCCAGTCCTGCGTCACGATAGGACTTCCCGGCGTTGGCAAGCGAAAATGCCTCTATCGAGGCTCGCGTGTACTGGGCCTGGAAGAAATGAATGAAATCCTCGTAACGCAAGCCGCCATTACCCGCGGTTGTTGCCGCTATCTCGCCGGAGGGACCACCCTCCTGACAATCGTCGTCCAGGAGCATATTCTCGGTATAAATTACCGCCCCCGATGAACCTCGGGGATCAAAAACCGCCTCCAGCGTTGCAGCGAAACATCGCTCGTGATGGGGATCCGCTTCCCGGTTGCGCCTCAGGCTGAAACCTCGTCCTGGTTGCTCAAACGGGATCAACCAAAGTGCCTTGTCCCTATTGCACCCACAACGAAACCGTCGGTGCTCCTTTGCGGCACGTGAAATAAAGCTCTGGTGTCCCTGTGGGCCTTTTGACGCCAGGTCCCCGCGTCGCCCGACCAGGTAACAAGCATGCTCATCCTCGTAGTACCACATGTTTTTTAGCGTTAGGGTTCCAATGAACGCTCCCGCCCTTCGCCCGGGGTTGGAAGCGGCCTAAACGTGTTCTCGGGCATCTTTTTCAAGCGACGGAAAGATTGGCCGACGCTCAGCTCATCCCCGCCGCCAGCGATCCGTGCTGCGCTAAATCCTAAGGCTTCAAGTGAAAGTCGCTCAATAGCCTCGTCAAGGTGTCTACCTTGGCCTCCAAGTTTGCTATCCGCCGCTGCAAGGTCTTCCGACCACTGGCTTCGACCTTCGATGAGAGAAGCCATTGCTCCTCCGAGCCCTTCAACCGCGACGTAGATTGCTCGGAGCATTCTCGCTGCGATCTCAGCAATTGCTGCAAGATTACGTTCTGCCTCCTCTGAGTTTCGTTCAATAGCAGAAAGCGCTGCTCCTGCGCCTGTGAGAGTGTCACGCATTCCGCTGAGGATGGCTGCGAATTCGGGGGTGTATTCATGGTAATCGTCTTTGTTGATTTGATTTGGGTTGGAGAGGTTGCTGTTGGACTCGGCCGCCGGGCCGAGGTGTTGCCCTTTGGGTTGATGAAGCCCGGTCGATAAATCATCGGCTTCGTCGCCTGTTGGAACGTCAATTGCCGCATTCGGAGTCAGCCCTTGGCGCACTGACGGTTGCCCTTTGGAGGTGGCCGCTAGCGCTTCAGCCAGAGAAACACTCTCCAAAGGAACCATAGGAGACTGCTGCCCGCCGACAGGTATAGAATTCCTATTAGAAGTAGCCTCACCGACTTCTCCAGCAGGTTCGGATTCGGCGGGATTCTCGGAACTGGCTTTGGAGACGATACTTGGGCCGGTCTTCTGTCCTTTTTTGGACCTGCTTCCGATTGCTGGCCCATCGTGCCCGGTGCTGCCGCCGACATCTCGAGAGAGCGAGCGTGGGTTACTGAAGTCTCGTCCAGCAAAGCGTCTTGCAACTGCTTCTTGAATTGTGGATCCGAGTTGATCCGCGCGAGCAGCCAGGTCGGCAATCTCTGCTCCCACTTTGACAGGATCCGGGCGTCGTTCCTCTCGTTGATTTGATCGATATGCGCTATAAACGCTGGATTTGTCGTACTTGCCCCCCTTGAAGAAGTATCGTCGTTTTTCATAAATGATTGCGATTGAATGCTCGTATTCCTCGACGGTGTAGCCGTCTCGAATGAGCAG
>DATCDL010000335.1:0-15257 GCA_036510715.1 Acidobacteriaceae bacterium | reverse complement strand
GGCCGCCCGCTTCCGCCGCTTGGCTCGCGACTACGAAAGGCTTGCAACAACTCTCGGAGCCTTCCACTTCCTCGCCTTCGCCTGCCTCATGATCGCCAGCCTCTTCAGGCTGCTCGCATGAAGTTAATAACAGGCTCTAGCATACGTTGAGTTCGGCTGTATATGGAAGTAATGTGGTGCTCCGTTTCGGCGGAAGCCGACGGAGTGTAACGCTGGTTTCTCTATGAAGGTCGTGTATGAATCACATTGTGGCTCTGCTCATGAGCATTAAATGTGAGCGAAGTTCGAGTACGAGGTGCCCTAATGAGAAATATTTGTCGCGTTGACATACTGGGTTGTCCATTTGACGCAATCAGCTTTCGCGATACCGTCGAGCAAATCCGCGAAGCCGTGAAAACAGGCTCACGCCTACAGGTGGTGCCTGGGAGTATCGACTTTGTCGTCAAGGCGAGGCGAGACAAATCGTTTGCGGAGCTACTTCGGTCCACCGACCTTATCATTGCAGATGGCGTTCCGATTGTCTGGTCAGCTTCATTGCTGGGAACGCCTATCCGTGGGCGCGTAAGTGGTACGGAACTGGTTTGGAAGTGCGCCGCAGTCTCTGCCGAGACACACTGCAAAGTGGCACTGATAGGTGCAGCGCCCGGTGTCGCTGCTCGTGCCGCACTAAATATGATGCGGCGCAGCCCCGGTGCTATTGTCGAAGCAATTCCAACTCCCTTCCCATTAGGGCGAATCGAAAGTTTGGAAGTGGCAGAAAGAGTCCGTGAGCTCGGTGCCGCGATTGTTCTCGTGGCACTTGGAGCTCCGAAGCAGGAGCGTTGGGTCAGCGGGTATCTGGAGGCGTGTGGATCGAGCGTGGGCATAGGAGTAGGTTCCGCATTCGACATAATATCCGGCGACAAACCGCGTGCCCCTGGATGGGTTCAGTCTGTTGGCATGGAGTGGTTCTACCGAACGCTGCTAGAGCCCCGCAGACTAGGGCGAAGATATTTTGTTGAAGATAGTCCGTTTTTGCTTTACTTGGCAGGTGCCGTTATGAGAAGTAGGCTTGGAATTAAATGGGGGCGGGCATGAGCAAGAAGAAAGCACTCGTTACTGGCGGCTGTGGCTTTGTGGGCCGCCATATGGTAAAGGCACTCTTGTCGTTAGATTATCAGGTAACGTTGGTTGATAACCTTTCCACAGGGTTGCACCCAGGGGTGTGGCCGGCACATCTTCGGATTCCTGAGCGTAGCTCGAAGGATGTGACTTTTTTCAACATAGATTTTCGCGCTTACGTTCGAGGTGCAGAACCCAAATTTGACCTCATATGTCACCTAGCTGCCGTAGTGGGTGGCCGCATGACGATCGACGGGGATCCACTAGCCGTCGCGACCGATCTAGCAATTGACGCGGATCTCTTTAACTGGGTTGTCGGACCGGTAAGACCCCAAAAGCTCCTGTACTTTAGTTCATCAGCCGCATACCCAATTTCTTTGCAAAGTGCTGAAGTCAATAGGCCTCTTTCCGAAGGTCTTATTTCATTTGGCAATTCAATCGGTGTACCAGACATGACCTACGGATGGTCAAAGCTCACAGGTGAGTTTCTCGCAGGCTTTGCAGTGCAAAAATATGGCTTGGATGTGGTCATCTATCGTCCATTCTCCGGTTATGGTGAAGACCAGGACTTTACCTATCCATTCCCCAGCATTGTACGGCGGGTAGCCCAGAGAGAATCTCCTGTTGTCGTATGGGGCAGTGGCGAACAATTGCGAGATTTCATCTATATTGATGACGCGATTGACGCGGCACTCATTGCTAAAGACCAGCTCGCCCCAGGCGATGCTCTCAACCTAGGCTCGGGAGTTGGAACCTCCTTCCGTCGCCTAGCAGAGATTACTTGTGAGGTCCTGGGCCATAAGGCACCGATTGTGAACGATCAATCTAAACCTGAAGGAGTCTTTGCTCGTGTCGGTGACTGCCAACGGATGCTGAGGTACTACCAGCCGAAGGTAAGCCTGAGGGAAGGTATTGAACGCACCCACGAATACCAGAACTCGCAGCAGGAAGCAGCAGCCACGACGCTGCCGCCAACAGTTGCCTCCGCGAAAGCCCCAGTCAATTGAGGCAGCCGCCCTCATGATGGCATCTCTGCACGAAGAGTAGGGTTCCCTATTCAGCCGAGTGTTGACTGGGTTTCTGGTTACGGTTAGGAAGGTGGCTCACCCACAATCCGTGGGCTTTGTCGCGAGGCTCTACCACTGTCGGTTGGCTAGCTGTGATGCGCGCTAGCTACCTGACCAGGCTAACTACTGGCTTCGCGGGTCCTGTTTCCCTCATGATATGCGACATTGGGTCGCGCCATGAAACACATCCTTGACATTCGCTTTACGAATGCGCAAGTTAGGATCCAATGTCAAACATTCTGGATAGCAGACATTTCACTCAATATTTCATTGTGGGGGGCGCAGGTTTTATTGGCAGCCACTTTGTTGATCATCTGCTCGCAGATACGGGGGTTACCTCAGTTACGGTGTACGACAACTTTTCGTCGGGGCGGGAGTGGCACTATGAGCATCATTTGAGCGACTCTAGGCTACGGATCCTAAGATACGACGTCGGCAATCTCACAGAACTGACAAGCGCCATGGCGGGTCATGATGTCGTGATACATTTGGCATCGAATCCGGACATAGCTCGTGCTGCCATTGAGCCGGAGATTGACTTCTATCACGGTACACTCTTGACTAACAATGTTGTCGAGGCGATGCGCCGTGCCAGAGTTCCGCGGTTACTATATGCCTCGGGCAGTGGAGTCTATGGCGAGATCGGCTCGACGGAGGCCCATGAAGATCGTGGACCACTGGTTCCCGTCTCTACCTATGGTGCGAGCAAGCTAGCAGGAGAGGCGTTGATTTCCAGCTACTGCTGCATGTTTGGTCTTAGCGCACTCGTTTTCCGCTTTGGCAATGTAGTAGGGCCTCGGCAGACGCACGGAGTAGGCCTCGATTTTGTTCGCCGATTGAAGACTGATCCGTCCGAACTTCGCATCCTGGGGGACGGGAAGCAGAGCAAGTCGTATATCCACGTATACGATGTAGTTGCGGCAGTGCTGTGCGCCAACTCTAGGGAGGAATCGGCATTTCGGGCGTTCAATGTAGCGACGGGAGACTATATCACTGTCACAGAAATCGCGGATTTGGCTGTGGAGATTCTCGGCCTCAAGCCCCCTCCGCAATATCGATACACTGGCGGAGTTCGTGGCTGGAAGGGAGACGTCCCGGTCGTTCGTTTGAACACAGACCGCATTCAGAACCTGGGATGGAAATGCGAACGGAACTGCCGCGAGGCGTTGAGGCAATCGATCACTAGCCTATCAAGGGATGAGCGCCTAGCAGGGTGCTGAAAAAGTCACTTCAATGCCACAGCGTGATTGGTTAAGAACAGAACATGCGAGGAGTCGACCATCAGCAAGGTGATATGTTACTTCCTCGAGCACTCCAATGTTGAGACGCGGGATATATTGCCTTTGACCAGTCTACCTATCTACAAGCGCATCTTTGGCGACGATCTGGAAGACCGTTATCCCGCAGCGAAAGGGGTCAATGAGTCGGGAGTTTACATAGGGTTTCATTCTTTTATGACCGATTCCGAAGTGGAGTTCATAACCAGCGCATTTCACCGGTTCTTTGCGTAGAAAAGCTGCTCCGCGCATACATTGGATGGCTAAGGACAGCCGAGGGAGAGAAACAATGCTTATGGCCGTTACAAAACGTATTGTTGATAGCATTGTCGCTCAACCTGCTTTCGACCCATTGGTGAGGCCAATGTTGAAAGTGGCAGCATACGCGTCGCGTTCCCGTTATACGGGGCAGGACTTTCAGGTACTGTCATATGATCAGCCTTATCGCGCTGAAGGGGTTAGATTGATTCGGCAGATCCGTGCGGAACGAGAAATGCTTCTAAGCCTTCCAGAAGCGTACTCGATCTTTGCGGCCGTGAAGCAGACCGCCAAGGTTCCTGGCGATATCGCGGAGGTCGGCGTTTATCAGGGTGGATCCTCGAAGCTGATATGCGAGGCAAAAGGGGCGCGCCAGCTCCATTTGTTTGACACCTTTGCAGGTCTCCCGCCACTCAGAAGCATTGATCGGGCCAAATTCACTGAAGGCGAATACACTTGCGCTCTCGATTCCGTTCGCGAATATCTTCATTCCTATTCGGGAATCACCTTTTACAAAGGACTTTTCCCGGAGACGGCAGCACCTCTAAGCAATAATCATAGGTTCTCATTTGTTCATATTGACGTGGATCTCTACGAGAGCACCTTGAGTTGTTTGGAGTTTTTCTATCCTCGGATGTCTCCTGGAGCTGTGATCATCTCGCATGACTATCACACCGTGAGAGGCGTGAAGGCGGCATTTGACGAGTTTCTCGCCGACAGGCCTGAGCCACTAATAGAGATGACCGGCGATCAGTGTATGGTCGTGAGGATTGGCTAGCCAGGCCGCTAGACAGGTTACGAGTGACTGCGTATCCCGTACCTCTTACAGGTATGGTATTGCGCAGGCATAAGGGTCGCCAATATTTCGCTGTTTCTCGCCACAATCGCTACGCGGGGGTTTCCTAGACCATGAATGATCGTCTGCCAAGCGTCGCGCTCTTGGCTGGAGGATTGTCGACGCGCTTGCGCCCAATCACCGCAAATATTCCCAAGTCGCTGGTCCCCGTTGCCGGAGAACCTTTCATTGCACATCAATTGCGACTCCTCGTGAATCAGGGTATTCGCGAGGTCGTAATCTGCTGTGGCTTTCTTGGAGAACAGATTGAAGAGTATGTTCGCGATGGTGCTGTATTCGGATGTTCGGTTAGCTATTCCTACGATGGCACTCCGCTGAAGGGAACCGGTGGGGCAATTAAGAAGGCGCTACCTAAGCTGGGGGAGCATTTCTTCGTAATGTACGGAGATAGTTATCTTCCGATTGCGCTTTGCCCTGTCTATGAGAGGTTTCTTCAAATGGGGAAAGATGGACTGATGACCGTCTTCCGCAATGAGAATCAATGGGACACGAGCAATGTCGAATTCCAGGATCTCACTATTCTGAGGTATGACAAAGTAAAGATCACACCGCAGATGCAGCACATCGATTATGGTCTGGGAATACTCCGGTCAGCTGCATTTGAGCCCTGGACACAGAAAGATATTTTCGACCTCAGCATGGTGTATGGTCACCTGGTAAATACAGGACAACTCAGCGGATACGAAGTCACTCAACGCTTTTACGAGATCGGGACACCCCGAGGGCTGAACGAAACATGCGTTATGCTTCTCCGCTTAAAACATTCCGGTTAATAGATGTCAGACAGAGATTGGGAAACTTCTGAAGAACTCTCTATTGCACCGCCTAGGAGCGATCTATGTTTATCACGAGAACGCCATTAAGAATATCAATTGGAGGAGGCGGGACGGATCTGCCTTCCTACTACCAGGAGTTCGGCGGATTTGTCATATCAGCAGCGATCGATAAGTATTCCTATGTAAGTGTGAATCGCTGCTTCTCGCCAGGATACCTCTTGAAGTATTCCGAGATGGAGACAGTCCGCACGAGAGCAGAAATTCGTCATCGTCTCATCCGAGAGACGCTGAATGTATACGACATCGAGAGCCCGATTGAAATTGTTAGCATTGCCGACGTTCCAGCGGGCACCGGACTTGGCTCGTCGAGTACGTTCCTGGTTGGTCTTATCCACGCGCTGCATGCCTTCACCAGAACCCCAGTAGGCCCCGAAAAGCTCGCACGTGAAGCGATTGAAATTGAAATGAACCGACTTCAAGAGCCAGTTGGAAAGCAAGATCATTATATTGCGGCTTACGGCGGGATACTCTGTCAGGAATACAACCGGGACGGCACCGCAAATGTCTATTCCCTGAAGATGAGTGAGTCCTCCATCCAGGACTTCCGTAACTCGCTCATGCTGTTCTACGTAGGGGCGACGAGAAATGGATCGAGTATCTTGATTGATCAGAAGCAGAAGTCAGAACAACATGACCGGACGATGCTAGAGGGCCTGCACTTCATCAAGCAACTTGGCCTTGAGATTCAGAGCACCCTACAGGCAGGAGAGATATCACGATTTGGCGAACTAATGCATGAACATTGGCTACGTAAACGAAGTCGCACGAAAGGAATGAGCAGCGATCACATTGATGAGCTATACCAACTTGCGCTTAGCAAAGGGGGGGCAACCGGAGGGAAACTAGTGGGCGCTGGAGGCAGTGGGTTCCTTCTTTTTCAAACTACTGACCGGGCGCGATTGCGACGAACAATGTACGAGGCTGGAATGGTGGAAATGAACTTCGTCTTCGATTTTAATGGTTCAATTGCCATCTCGCGCAATTAGGACCATGAACTTTACATGATGCCGATCTTGGGAAGAACACTTAAGGGTCCCTTGCGCGCTCTCGTAGCATCAGCGATATTCAAGTACACGCGGACCTTCTTGCTTCAAGCCTGAGCCGATCCGATTCAACTTGCCATTGCATGAAGATTTCCTCATGCATGTGTGAGAGTGTTGCTCGTAGGCAATCTGGTCTTGTACTTCAAGAACTGGAGGACTTTGTGAACAGTTACACTTCGAGATACCTGTCTGAGGTTTCCTCAATCGCGACAATGATTGATCAGACGAAGATCGACAAGATGATTGACATCTTGCTAGAGACCCGTATAGCTGGAGGCCGCCTATTCTTCATCGGAGTTGGTGGTGGGGCTGGGAATGCCACCCACGCCGTTAACGACTTTCGCAAGATTGCAAATTTTGAGAGTTATACGCCTACAGATAATGTGAGCGAACTGACCGCTCGAGTGAACGATGACGGCTGGGATCTGTCATTTTCACGCTGGCTAAGTGAGAGCCATCTGCGCCGAGGGGACACGTTGTTTGTGTTCTCGGTAGGCGGCGGCAATCAGGAGAAGAACGTTAGCGTCAACATTGTGCGAGCACTGGAATTGGCGCTCGAGGTTGGCGCAAAAATCGTTGGCATTGTCGGGCGCGATGGCGGTTACACGGCCAAGGTGGCGGACGCTGTCGTCATCATCCCAACAGCTTCTCCCGATACAGTGACGCCGCACACAGAGTCATTTCAGGCGGTTGTCTGGCATCTAATAGTTTCTCATCCCCGCCTCAAGGAGAATGAAATGAAATGGGAGTCAGTGTTATAAAGCGATCGGTGGCGGTGTTTCTGGATCGCGACGGCGTCATCAATTGCAACGTCATGAATCCTTTAACTCGAGCGTGGGAAGCGCCTATGACGGCTGAGGACCTTGTTTTGTCTCCGAACACCGGTTCGGCGCTGCGCGCTTTGCGAGAGGCTGGCTTTCTTTTGTTTCTTGTTTCCAATCAACCAAACCATGCAAAAGGCAAAGCTTCCCTCCAAACTCTTGATCGCATACATAACCGCCTGCTGGCTCAACTGAACAATGAGAAGGTTATGTTTGATGCTTTCTATTATTGCCTGCATCATCCGCATGGTGTCGTGCGTGAATACTCCGGTCTCTGCCTATGCCGAAAGCCCTCGCCATTCTTCCTCTTCCAAGCACGCGATAAGTTTTGCTTGGACCTGGAGCACTCCTGGATGATTGGAGACCGGAATACCGACATCCAATGCGGCCAAACGGCGGGCGTGCGAACAATTCGGGTGCTCAACAACGAAGAGGATTCTTGTGCCGCGGATGGAGACATGCACGCAGAATTTCAGGTCGATGGTCTAAAGGCTGCTGTTGCGATAATTCTTCATGCTGCAAATCGTTGCGTGCGCCGCGCATTGAAGGAAAGTGACTGATTCCTGTTCCCTCTATTAGGCCCCACACCACTCTCAGTAGCGCATGACATTTTTCGAATAGACGCCATTTGTCGTGGCGTCTGCGCTGGCAGCGAGCGTAAGGATGCAACCATCTTAAACCGGTGCTTGCTGGCGCGAAGATTAAGTCGAGTTGTGAATAACCAACATGTTCTCTGGAGGAGTCTAATGCTCAATGTTCAAGATCTGAAAGTCAAGATATTTGCTGACGGCGCCGACTTTGACAATCTGATGAGATTGTATGCAAACCCCGTTATCAAGGGCTTCACGACGAACCCAACCCTAATGCGCAAAGCCAACGTTGCGAACTATGAAGAGTTTGCGCGAAAGGTCTTGGAGGCGATCAAGGACAAGCCCATCTCGTTCGAGGTATTTGCTGACGAATTTGACGCAATGGAGGCCCAAGCACTTGCGATTGCGAGTTGGGGGAGCAATGTCAACGTAAAGATCCCAATTTCTAATACAAGAAGGCAGCGCTCTGCTAAGTTGATTGGGAAACTGGCTGCTCGTGGGATTGCAGTAAACGTCACGGCAGTTTTTAGCCTTGAGCAGGTCCGAGAAATAGCCGAAGTCCTAGATCCTGAAGTCCCTGCGATCGTTTCGGTGTTTGCTGGACGCATAGCAGATACTGGATTAGATCCAATACCGCTGATGAAGGAAGCGTTGTCAATTCTTTCCTGCCATCCCAAGGCTGAGCTGCTTTGGGCTAGTCCTCGCGAACTCCTCAACGTTTTCCAGGCAGATGAGATCGGATGCCACATCATTACCGTAACCTCCGATATTCTCGCTAGGTTGAACAATGTCGGGAAAGATCTGAATGAGTTCTCACTCGAGACGGTCAAGATGTTTCGTAGCGACGCTGTTTCGGCGAACTACTCCATTGAGACTGCTACGATCGTATGCGACAATCCAAAACTTGGAGCATTCTCAATGACTTGAGTACTATCGCGAGAACTGGCTGCAGAGTGCATCGGTCTATGAAGCGAAATGCGGGAGCTACAGAAGAGGCACACCGCTCAATTTCGCACTACACTAGGAAAATTGCTCGCACACAAGGCTTGGCAGTCCAAAGGAGCCCAAGTGAAGGTTCTAATAGTTCACAATTATTATTCTTGGCGTGGCGGAGAAGATGAATGTTTCGACGCTGAGATTGAGTTACTTTCATCTAGAGGAATTCAGGTTGTCACTTACACGCAAAACAGCTCGAGAATAGATGCCTCGAAACCTCTGAACCTAGCCCTGCGGTCGATTTGGAGCCGCGAAGACTATAAAGCAGTGCGGCTCCTAATAAAAAAGGAGCGCCCTGACCTGACTCACGTAGAGAATTGCTTCCCCCTGATTTCACCTGCAGTTTACTATGCATCGCAGGCCGAGGGGGTTCCGGTTCTTCAGTCATTACATAATTACAGGCTCTTGTGCCTCAACTCCCAACTTGTTCGAAATGGAGCGGTCTGTGAAGACTGTGTGAACAAGTTTCTGCCATGGCCTGGAGTTTTACATAGCTGTTATTTCAGAGGTCGTGCGGCCTCTGCTACCCTGGCGAGCATGCTTACGGTTCATCGCGCAATAAAAACATTCACCACAAAAGTGAATTTCTACACCGCTCCCACAGATTTTGTGCGCAACAAATTCATCCAGAGCGGTTTCCCTGAAGAGAAGATACTCCTGAGGCCGATTTTTGTGGCCAACGATATGGGAGTTGGTCAAGGGAGCGGCGATTATGCTCTTTTCGTTGGGCGCCTGTCGCCGGAAAAGGGCCTCAACGTTTTGCTTTCCGCTTGCGAGAAGCTGGGCCCGGGGTTTCCGGTCAAGATCATAGGCTCTGGCCCCATGGAGGACCAAGTCCGTGACATGGCTCGGCGCATAAAAGGGGTAGAGTTCTTGGGTCGCGTCCCCAGCGAACAACTGAGAGAGTCCTTCAGAAATGCCCGTGCACTCATTCTGCCTTCGATTTGGTACGAGGGATCCCCCGCTGTCATCGGAGAGGCGTTCTCAGCCGGCGTTCCCGTCATCGCAAGTGATCTCGGGGGAATGAGCACCCTCATCGACGACGGCCGGACCGGACTTCATTTCCGACCCGGAGACGCTGATGACCTTGCAATGAAGGTGCGATGGGCATTTTCCCATCATGAAGAGATCGAACGCATGCGCCATTCGGCCCGGCGAGAATATGAGACCAAGTATGCCCCCGAGAACAGTATTCAACGACAGATCGAAATCTACCAAATGGTTATCAGACAGAGAAGCTTATTAGCCCCTTTGTCGCCTGCCTGACGCAACCGTTGCCTGATGAACCCAGCTATCGCTGAACGGACGGTGTGTATCACATTCCAATCAATCCCAAACTAGCAGGCATGATCCCCACTGGGCCTTCGGTGTTTTTCTTTAGTTCCGTGTTTGAAGGATATGTCTTTTGGGGCAGCTCGAGCGATACCCGATTAAGCGTAGGGGAGATTTGTACCGCGTGGCCAACGCGTTTGCGGCGGATGCTTTCGCCGAAGCCCAAATCGAGTTCCAGTTGCAGTTTGGTTTGTCGGGTAAGGGACTGGCGCGGCATCTGCGTCAAGCGCGATCTTTTTCCAGCCCGTGCCCATAGGAACTGCTCGTGAGATTTTCCCTCAAGCAGCTCGCCCAGTGAGTTTCATCGAAAGGGTTATGTGTCGTGTCGGGTGACGGACACTTTCGCATATCACTACTCCATCGCAACAAGCAGACGGTCCGACTTCGCCTTTCGACATATCCGTCGCCGCAGATCTTGCAGATTGATACGTGGTTTTGTCATCTCACCCCTGCCTCACCTTGTCGAGCGGAATACTTACCGGTCCGGGCCCTTCCCTCCGGACGCGTTTTGCTGCACGTCCATCGTCCATCAACGGTAGTACGACCCGATCCGCCACCCTGGTGCCTGCGCCTGCATTTCCCACTCGCGGTTATAACAGTCGCCTCCTCGACGAGATTTCTTCGCCGGGCACCGAGGGCTTCTCCAGTTGCCACATTCTCCTTCTCACCATGTCGTCGCTGATACGCCGCCGGAGAGAGCCGCCGCATCGGACTCGTTTCGATCGGCTCTTGTTGCTTTCGCACGTTATCGACCGTCTCAGCCTCCGGGATTTGAGTGTAACGAGGCTACATCTGCGTTCACTGCACGTTGCAACCTGGTGAGTTGCGCATAATCCTTTCTGAGCATGTTGTCGGAGGGCCTCATCGTCTCGCTCTCGCTCCACGGCGCCTCCCAAGCTACAAGGCTTAAGTCTGTTAGCCTTAGCCGGACTTTCACCGGCTGGTTAATGTGTCCTTGGCTCGACACGCCGATCCTCCAGCTTTGAGGGATCACGCGGCTCAGTTGCGATGCTCCAACCTAACTGTAAGCCTCGTTGGAGGTCACGGAGCAGTCTGGCATCCCATCGAAATCAGACCAGGAGGAAGATTAACTTTGCACAGCCATTGTGGGAAAAGCGGATCGTACGTTGGCGTACTTGACGGTATCTGGTAGCCGTAGGCCTTCGCGGCTGCGTTCGTCGGAGTGAAGTTCGCAATCACCTGAGCCATGCAGGCTGGAACACTAACGTAGCTTCCGCAGTTCGGTGCGCCGGGGGCAACGGGGTTAGCAAAGCTTGGACTCGTACCAAAAATATTGTTCGGGCCGTAGGAGAATCCCGTGCTGTTAGCTGCCCCGCCGTTATTTCCCGAGGCATCATAAGCATAATTCTGGTCTACGTGATCTGTCCCATTACCGTTTTCTACCCAGTATGCATAAACCGCAGCTCCACCACAGCCGACTGATGGAAAACTGGGTTGTGCAATATTTAGGAGCGCTTGCGTATTTGGGCTTGTATTGATCGCTATCTCGCCGCAGACACCAGCGCGCTGCCCGGTCTGGGTATTGTTTCCGTAAACCGTGTTGTGTCGAATGTAGACATCGGCTGAAGTATTCGAGTAGGACTGGATTCCACGTCCACCGTTGAAGATCGAGATATTGTTATCAATCACGAGTTGCTGCGCGTAGCTTCCAAGGGTATCGAAAAACAGCCCTTCGCCGTCAGTAGGTGTGCCGCCAACGCACGGGTTGGCGTCGACATTATCCCAGACGAAATTTCCACCGAAGTAGCCGTGCGTACCGGGCTGACTGTCATAGGCAACTGGCTGATAACTGTCGATGGCGCTGAAGCAGGCAGTGGAGTTCGATGCGGAATTGTAGGCAATGCTTCCCACAACAGCAAAGTAATCAACGCCCGCCGATCTGTTGGTGCCTCCCGGGGAAAAAGCGCCTTGACCGCATCCATTCGCTATATCGTTGGCGAAAATGATGTGGTGGATTTCTGTTCCGTGCTGGGGCCATGCTCCAAAGCAAGCCGTTGTTTTGCTTGTTCCATCGACTTCAAAGCCCTGTATACCCCAATAGCTCATATCGATATCGATGCCCTGGCCACTTGATATGCTGACCTTGCAGGCATCGAAGGCCGCACACTTTACCCACGCCACGTTGTTTCCCCCATCGCAGGAAACAGCACCCCAATCGTTATAGGTGAGATTTGATTCTGAGTAAGTTCCTACCGCTGCGATGATGACGTCGCCGCAGTTCACAGAGTGATTCGGCGTGAGCCAAGGTGCAGCAGCGGAGAAACCGCTGTTGGTGTCACTGCCACCTGCTGTGGCTGGTGCAAGATAGTACGTAGAGCCAGGAGAAGGGATAATTGTTATGACGGCTGAGGCAGACTTGCTCGGGTCAGAAACACTGGTTGCTGTAATGGTTACGGTTGCAGGGGATGGTACCGCTGAAGGGGCAGCATAGAGTCCGGTCGGAGAAATCGTTCCGCAAGTTGATCCGCTGCAGCCAGCTCCGGACACTGTCCAGGTGACTGCCGTGTTCGTCGTTCCTGTGACGGAGTCCGTGAATTGTTGAGTGGCTCCAATAGTTACAGATGCGGTGGCGGGAGTCACTGCGACGGCAACCACTGGCGCTGCGGTGCCTGTGCCAGTCAGGGCGACCGTTGCCGTCCCCTTCGTCGAAGCGTTGCTCGTAACCGTCAGTTGACCCGTCGCTGCACCCACGGCGGTGGGATCGAACGATATATCCACCGTCGTCGCTTGGTTCGGTGTCAACGTTATGGGGAGCGCAGGCCCCGACAACGTGAAACCGGCGCCCGTCAGCGTTATTTCGTTAATCGTTACCGGTGCAGTGCCGGCGGAGGTCAAGGTTATCTGCTGCGTCGTCGGAGTGTTGACGACGACGTTGCCAAATGCCACGCTGGCGGGGTTGATGGTCAGCGCGAGCATTGTCGCATTCAGCTGCAGTGTATAGCTAGTGAACATGCTGCCCACGCTTGCTGTTATCGTCGCCGTCTGAGCTGTCGCCACCGAGGATACGGTGGCCGTGAACTCCGCGCTGGCCACACCCACCGGTATTATCACCGTACTCGGCACCGTTACAGTCGAATCGCTGCTTGACAGGTTCACCGTCAAGCCGCCACTAGGCGCCGCCGCGGTCAGGGTCACAGTGCAGGTATCCGTTCCCGCTCCCGTTATGGTTCCGCTACTGCAGGATAGCGCGCTCAAGGCCACCTGCGCCGCCATTCCCGTGCCGCTTAGACTGATCACGGCTGAGCTGCCTGTGGAAGAGTTACTGGTGATGGTCAACTGACCCGTCACCGCGGCTGCGGCGGTTGGCTCAAACCCAACACTCAGCGTCGCCGTCTGGCCCGGATTCAACGTCACAGGGAAGATGGTTCCCGATGCCGTAAAGCCCGCACCGCTCAACGTGGCCCCGCTGATCGTTACCGGAATAGTACCCATGGACGTCAGGGTCACGGGCTGAGGCGTAGTCGCAGAATTCACTACCGCGCTGCCAAAGGCCAAACTGGCGATGTTAACACTTAGCGTAGGAACCGCGGCCCCCAGCTGCAAGTTGAAGATCTCAGACACGCCGCTCGCGCTCGCCGTCATCGTCACTGCCTGAGCGGTCGCCACAGAGGACACTGTAGCCGTGAATCCTGCGCTGGCCGCACCCGCCGGTATTATCACCGAGCTTGGAACCGCCACCGCGGAATTACTGCTTGACAGATTTACAATCAGCCCGCCGCTTGGCGCCGAAGTGCTCAACGTCACGGTGCAGGCCTCCGTGCCCGATCCCGTCATGGCTCCGCTATTGCAGGATAGCGCGCTCAACGCCGGTGCCACCGCCATTCCTGTGCCGGTCAGAGCAATCACTGCCGTTCCATTTGTCGAAGCGTTGCTGGCGACTGTCAGTTGTCCCGTCGCTGTCCCGGTGGCGGCCGGATTGAATTGCACATTCACGCTATAGGTTCCGCCTACACCTATGGTGACTGGGAGGTCGCTTGAAGTGACAACAGAGAAGGGCAGCCCAGTCAAGTTGAGCTGGGTGATCTCCACCGGTGCGGAACCCCCATTCACGAGAGAAACTGCAGTACTGGCCGTTTGACCGATAGACACAGCGCCGAAAGAGACTGAATTCGGGGACGCCTTGAGAGCTCCAGAAGCTCCGGAATTCACCTCGTTCACCAGAGCGCCACCGCAGCCCGACAAGACGAAGAACATGCTACAGCATAAGATGATGAGTAGAGCTCTGCCCCATTTGCTGAGGGGACGCATTTGAACGGAATCGCGCGCACGGTGTAGCTTCAATCGCGTTTCGCCGTTGCAAGGCGACGCGATGCAGCTAGCTGACCCGAGATCCGGTGAAGGTGGAACCAGAACTCCGTGCACGGCTTAACCTTGGCGAGTAGCTGTAAGCTCAAGCACTCACATGCCCTTACTTCCTTTATCGGAGGACGCTACTCAGAGTTTAGCAACAAGTGCGCACGTAGGTAACCACATTTTGTTACTATTGGATTACTTTTGTTTGTCTGCGTCTAAGCGTTTTGTTTCTATTACTTATGGCAGAACGACGTCCATTGAATGCCGCAGATCGAGTCGGGGTGAGCGTGGTTGACGCCCATGGACGCTGGTTCGGATTTCGAGCTTGCCTCATTCGCCGAGACGCAGATGTTCAACTGGCAGCTGCGGCCGTCTTGGCGCCGCTGCAGTCGCAAGGCTGAGCCTTGCTATGGAAGCCTCGCCGAACAGGTTGCAATGCCGACGCCTGGCAGGTTATCTCACGGTCGAGACGCAGAGGCTTGATTTTCGCTCATAGTATCGATTCATCCACAAATTAGCCCGCGCTGGACAGGGAAGATCGCTAAGGTCTGCTTGCCCGACGCGGGCTTTCTTGTCTCAGGCCGCTGAATTGCCTCCGTGGACTTGCTCCTGACATTGAACCAGGGTAAGCGTTCGGTCTTCCCCTCTGGCATCCCTGCAGGCTCAAGTCTGACGATGTGGTCATGGATCAGGCAGAAGGAGCGGATCGTCGCGTTCGCAGATTTCGTACGGTTGCCGAGAAGCGTCGGATTGTCGAGCTGACGTT
>DATCDL010000334.1:0-2317 GCA_036510715.1 Acidobacteriaceae bacterium | reverse complement strand
AATCGGCTGTGCGGGTGTTCTTACCCAAGACAGCAGCATTATTAAAAGCACAGTCGAGCCGGCCAAATTGTTCGACGGTCTGCGCAATCAGAGACTTTACCTGTTCGGACTGAGATACGTCGGCCTGCACGAAGCGAACATCCAAGCCGGCTTGCCGCAGCTCCTGTTCAACTCGCTGTCCGCGTTCGGCTCCGCGCGCGGCGAGCGCGACGCTTGCTCCGGCCTCAGCGAAGAGCTTCGCCGCAGCCTTGCCGATTCCAAAGGGTATTTGCGGGACGGAGAGCGCCGGGATAAACCGGCACATTGTAGGGGATGAGGGAGCCCTACGGAAAAGGAGAAGCGAATCCATTCCGGCCTCGAGTCTTGCCTGTGATCTCGCGAGGGATGGCAGCGAAGCGTAGACAGAGGGCTGGCGGGCAGGATTATTGAGCTCCGAAAACATGCAACCGGGTGCCGACCCTTTTCTGTCAGTGGGAAGGCAACATCAGCGAGCCGCGTTAGATCGCGAGTGGCCGCTGGGCTCGGCGTAGTCGAAGAGTCCAGGCACGTCGGCAAACAATGTGCACGAGAACCGGGAGGCCTCCAGAACGTCTGCGCGAGCAGACCGGTCCGGGAAGGTGAAAGATCCATGATCCGGGCATGTACGTTTTGGAGGATTCGGACTGCGCCATAGTACCTATGAAGCTGACGAACAACGAAGATAAGACTTCCGCGGAGCCAGTGGAGGGAAGGGCGCAGACCAAGGAGAACGACGCCCAGCCACACACGCATTCGACACAGAGCGGAGCGCGCGTGTCCCAGGGGTTAGGCGGCGTGCGCCAGACGGCGCGGGCCAAGAATCAGGAGCGGTTTACCGCTTTGCTGCACCATCTCACGATCGACTTACTGCGGGAGAGCTACTACGCCTTACAGCGGAGCGCAGCGCCTGGAGTAGACGGGGTAAGTTGGCAGCAGTATGAACAAGACCTGGAGGCTCGGCTCGCCGAACTCCATGGCCGAGTGCACCGTGGAGCGTATCGGGCGCAAGCCTCGCGAAGAGTGTTCATACCGAAGGCTGATGGCCGGCAACGGCCGTTGGGCATTGCTTCGCTGGAAGACAAGATTGTCCAGCAAGCGGTGGTGACCATCCTCAACCAGATATACGAGGTGGACTTTCGGGGCTTTTCGTACGGATTCCGTCCGGGACGTAGCCCTCATCAGGCGCTGGACGCGCTGAACGTGGGCATCGAACGGAAGCGAGTGAACTGGATACTCGATGCGGACATTCGTGGCTTCTTTGATCATCTGAGCCACGAGTGGATGATGAAGTTCGTCGAGCATCGGGTGGCCGACACACGCATTCTTCGGCTGATCAGTAAGTGGCTGAAGGCTGGAGTGTCGGAAGAAGGTAAGTGGTCAGAGACGACGGCAGGCACGCCGCAGGGAGCGGTGATTTCACCGCTTTTGGCGAACGTGTACCTGCACTATGTGTTCGACCTGTGGGTTGAGGCATGGCGCCGGAAGGCGGCGAGCGGAGAGATGGTAGTTGTTCGCTACGCTGACGATCTGGTGGTCGGCTTTGAGCAGCGCGAAGACGCCGAGCGATTTCTGAGAGAGTTTCGGGAACGGCTGGCAAGCTTCGCGTTGGAACTCCATCCGGAGAAGACGCGACTGATCGAGTTTGGTCGGTTCGCGCAGGTTAATCGGCAACAGCGTGGGGAAGGAAAACCAGAGACCTTCACGTTTCTTGGTTTCACGCACTACTGTGCGATGACACCCAATGGCCATTTCGTTACACGGCGTAAGACCATACCTCAGCGGATGCGCTCCACGCTTCATGCCATTAAGGCGAAGCTGCGGCAGCGGATGCATGAGCCGGTCAACGCGGTGGGCGCATGGCTGAAGCGTGTAGTCAGTGGCTATTACCGATATCACGCGGTTCCTGAAAACCAGCGGGCGTTATACCGGTTCCGCGACCGGTTGTGCGACCTGTGGCGGTCGATGCTTGGCCGTCGCAGTCAGCGCAGCCGACCGAGTTGGAAACGCATACGTCCGACCTTTGAACGATGGATACCCCGTCCTCGCCCCCTGCATCCTTTCCCTAGCGTTCGTTTCGACGCCACTCATCCGAGGTAGGAGCCGTGTGCGGTAGTTCCGCTCGCACGGATCTGTACGGGGGGCAGCTGGCGATAGCTGTCCCTACCGTGACCACCCGCATTGCTTCGTATCGTGTCGAAGCGTGGAGCAGAGGACAATGGCGAGAGGTGTTTGCCGGCGAGTCACCGAGGGAGATGGTGTACCGGACGAAGCCCACCTCCGCGGAGCGGGTGCGCCTGAG
>DATCDL010000333.1:0-5601 GCA_036510715.1 Acidobacteriaceae bacterium | reverse complement strand
CCTGATCGCGGTTGTCGTAGGTGAAGATCGAGATCACCATCGGGCCACTCTCGCCCATGACGATTGCGACGTCGTTGCGCACAGCGTCGAGCGAGCCGGTCTTGCTGGCAATGGCGGTCCCGGTTTCGCTGGTATCGACGGTTTCGAGATAGCGCGGAATGGTCTCGCGGTAGAACTGATTCTTGAGCATATTAAGCGCCACGTTGCAGACAGCGCGGTCGGCATCATCGGCGGGGGCAAAGCGGGCAGTGCCGGGGGTTTGCGCAGTTCCCAGCTGGTGCAGATCGCATTCGCCAATGTAGGTCATGAGGGTTGCCATCTCGCGCGGGGTCGTCTTGCCCAGGCCGAATTTTGGCTGGTCGGCAGGCATGGGGCCAGTGGCCGGAAGCATCACCTTCTTGTACAGGTGGGTATTTTCAAGGCCCAGGGCCTCAAGGCGGGCGTTCACCGGCTCGATGCCAAAGCGATCGATGGCGAGGTTCGTCGCGGTGTTGTCGCTCACGATCACCATCATCGTGAGGACGTCTTTGAGCGTAAGTGTGACGGGCGTGTCGAGGAACGTGAGAATGCCGGAACCGTTCACGGCCTCGTGCGGGTGGAGGGTGATGGGCTCATCCCACCGTGCCTTGCCGTTGCGGACCTCAACCATCGCGTCGTAGAGAATGCCCAGCTTGATGACGGAAGCGGTCTGGACGGGGAGGTCCGCGTCGATCCCGACGGTCTTGTGGGTGTTCAACTGAACGGCGTAGAGGGCCACTTTCCCGAGGCCAGCGGAGGATTGCGCCTCGACCATCTGCTGCAGCGCGGATTGCAGGGGCCTGGTGGCTGGACTCTGCCCTGTCGCCGAGAGGCTGGAGCAGAGGGTCAGTGACGCAGTCAGGAGAATGGCGGCGGCCTGCGGTTTGCGGAGTATGAATCTCGGCGTACCCGAGCCAGTCCTCTTCATCGATTGATCCCTCGACCAAAATAATACGCGGCGGCGCCTGCGACTTTGGCGAAGATTGCCTTCCGGCGCACGTGCCGGGGCCTTCCTGGGTTCGTCCCGGACGACACCGCACAGCAGAATGCAGTAGTATCAGGTTAGCGACCACTTTTCCATGTCTACTCTGACTATGTCATCATCCCCGATCGAACAGCCCGTTGTGCGGACTGACCCCGACCTCCAGAGCCTCCCCACCGAGAGGCTCAATGAAGCGTCCGAGGGCCTCGACACCAAATCGGCTATCGAAATTGCGCGGATTATCAACCATGAAGACGCCAAGATTGCGGCAGCCGTGAAGAAGGCTCTGCCGGAAATCGCCCTGGTGATCGACACGGTGGCTCGTTCCCTGCGTGACGGCGGACGACTGATTTATGTTGGTGCTGGATCGTCGGGTCGGATTTCAGCACTGGACGCTTCGGAGTGCCCGCCAACCTTCTCCACCGCGCCCCAGCAGGTTCAGTACATCATGGCGGGCGGGCCCAAGGCGCTGGCCAGCGCTTCCGATGTAAATGAAGATTCGCCCGAGATTGGGCAGCGCGACATCGCTCGTCGCCGGCCGACACGCAAGGACATTGTGATTGGGGTTTCGGCTTCGGGAAGGACGCCCTATGTCGTCGGCGCCACCGAGTACGCCCGCGCTCGCGGAGCGAAAACGGCAGCAATTACCTGCAATCCGAACTCGGATCTGTCGCAGGTCGCCGACATTACGATCTGCGCCGAGGTTGGACCGGAGATCCTGTCGGGCTCGACGAGAATGAAGTCTTCCACCGCGCAGAAGATGATTTTGAACATGATTACCACAGGGGCGATGACGCGGCTCGGCTACGTCTACGACAACCTGATGGTGAACGTTCACATGAAGAATGCCAAGCTGGTGGAGCGCGGGATTCGGGTGTTGATGAAGGTCTGCAATATCGACCGTGAGACGGCAATTCGCACCATCAAGTCCGCGGGTAAGTCGATCCCGATCGCGGTGGTCATGCTGAAGGCCAACGTCGACAAGATGGAAGCCGTACGCCGCCTGCAGCAGTCAGATGGGAACGTTCGGCTGGCGATCGACGATTCGCGGCTGGAGCTGTAACCTCCAACGCTCAACGCTCCAGCGCTTCAGCAAAACGATCCACACACGCACCCACCTCATTACCCCCTTTCCTCACCCGCCTTCCGTAAACTGGACGGATGGATAAGTTTGTAATTCGCGGGGGCAATCCCCTGCTTGGAACGATTCGGGTTTCCGGGGCCAAAAACTCCGCGCTGCCCTGCATGGCTGCGGCGATTCTCACCGAAGACGAGGTCATCCTCGAAAACATTCCGCAGGTGCAGGACATTGAGACCGAGCGCAAGCTGCTCACGAGCATGGGCGCGGAGGTAGAGCTCGGCTATGGCCGCGCGCAGCATCGCACGTCGATCAAATGCGCCGTGCTCTCCGACCCTGTTGCGAAGTACGAGATTGTAAAGACCATGCGGGCAAGCTCGCTGGTGCTCGGGCCGCTGATTGCGCGGACGGGCATGGCGCGGGTTGCGATGCCGGGTGGCTGCGCGATTGGCGGACGCCCGATCGATCTCCACATCAAGGGTCTGGAGGCGATGGGCGCCACGATCACCCAGGAGCATGGGTATCTTGAGGCGCGGACGAACCGGCTCAAGGGAGCCCATATTGTCTTCGACAAGATTACGGTGACGGGTACCGAAGACCTGCTGATGGCGGCGGCGCTGGCTGACGGCGAGTCGTTATTTGAGAATTGCGCGCGCGAGCCCGAGGTGACGGACCTGGTTGCACTGCTCAATGCCATGGGAGCAAACATTGAGGGCGCAGGCACGTCGACGATCAGGATCAAGGGCGTCGCGAAGCTGCATGGAGCGCGGCATCGGATCAATCCGGACCGCATTGAGGCGGGCACGTTTTTGATCGCGGGTGCAATCACCGGGGGCGACCTGAATGTCGATTGCTGTAATCCGGCGCATCTCGGATCACTGCTCTCGAAGCTGGAGCAGTGCGGGGTGAAGCTTGAGGTTGGCAAGGAGAATGTGCGGGTCCACTCCGGCAGCAAGCTGGTCGGAGCCGACATAACGACCGAAGAATATCCGGGCTTCCCTACCGACATGCAGGCTCAGTTCATGGCGCTTCTGACGCAAGCCGAGGGCACCTCGATTGTGACGGAGAATATCTTCGAAAACCGCTTCATGCATGTGGGTGAACTGAATCGCATGGGCGCGAATATCACGGTGCAGGGGCGCTCGGCCACGGTGCGCGGAGGGACAAAGCTGCAGTCAGCGGCGGTGATGTGCTCGGACCTGCGGGCGTCCGCTGCGCTGGTCCTCTCCGCGTTGGTGGCAGACGGCGAGAGCATCCTCGATCGCGTCTACCACATGGATCGCGGGTATGAGCGGCTGGAGGAGAAGCTGCGCGGCGTCGGTGCGCAGATCCGCCGCATGGGCGAGGTGTTCGGGAAGAAGTAGCGGACTGCGACGGAGGATTGCATCGCAGTCCCTGTGCGTCATGCTGCGGTTGAAATCTCCTTCGGAGCATGCGTCTGCAGAAGTTCGTCGAACAGCGTGCGGTATTGAATCATCGCGGTGCGCAGGTCTTCGGTTGTGGCTTCGTCGCTCCCCAGGCGCACAGCGACGGCGTGGCCAGAACGATAGTGCTCGACGACGCGGGGATAGTTGACAGAGATGTCAGCGGCCCGCTGATCGAAGTCGGCCACCGGATATCCGCGGTCCCGCATGAGCGATGAGACGAGTTCATCGGCTTCCGTAACCGAGCCCTTGGGATGATCGACAAAACGGGCTTGAACCGTCTGCCAGTCCGCAAGGTAGCGTTCGCGTTCGGTGGTGGTGAGTTCGCGAATATGCAGATGATCCACGCGTGTCTCTCGCTCTTCGAGATTGGCCTGTGCCTTGCTCTCGGAGCCGTGCTTCAGAACAGCGCGGTCGTATTCTGAGCCGAAGCGTTGACGCAGTTTCGCGGTTGTCTTGCGTCGATTGCTCATATAAATAGCAACGCCAATCAGGATGATCGCAAGGATCACCACCAGTCCAATGATGAATTTCGGGTCTGCCGGGTTAATCTGCATGATCTACCCTCCTGCAGAATTGAGATGCAATTCTCGCTCCTGCCGGCCCGATTTACAGCGAGAGATTATTACAGATGCTGGTACTGGTGCAGATAGAGGCTGATACACTTTTCGAGCTACGAGAAGAACGCTCCCTTCCGGGCCCTGATCCATCCAACCTGAAACTTAAAGAGGACACACATGACACCAGCGAACGAAGCACCTGTTACGCCTGAACGCATCATGCAATTCACCTGGGGCTATGTACCACCGCTGGTGATTGAGGCGGGAATTCGCCACGGGATTTTCGATGTGCTCGACGAAGGGCCGAAGTCCGTTAGCCAGGTACATGACGCCACGGGAGCTTCTGTTCGCGGCCTCACCGCGGTGATGAATGTGCTGGCAGGCCTAAATTTTCTGGCCAGGGATGCACACAACGTCTACTCGCTGACGCCAGAAAGTTCGGCGTTTCTGGTGAGCACCAAGCCCGGCTTTCAGGGAGGCCTGCTCCTGCACAGCAGCCGGCAGTTGATTCCGAAGTGGCTGAATCTCTGCGAGATTGTGGAGACGGGCAAGCCTGTGGCTGCAGTCAACCGGGAGGCGACGGGCGGGGATTTCTTCCAGCAATTCGTCGTGGACATCTTTCCGCTCAGCTATCCAGCCGCTCAGGTGCTGGCTCAAGCGCTGGCATTGAAGGACGCCCCGCAGCCCGTGCGCGTGCTGGATCTTGCCGCCGGATCCGGAGTCTGGGGCATTGCCCTGGCACAGAGTTCGAAGCAGGTTCGGGTCACGGCCGTGGATTGGCCTGAGGTTCTACCGGTCACCCAGAAGACGGTGGGACGCTTTCATCTGAGCGACCAGTTTTCGTTCGTGGAGGGCGACCTGCTTGCGACCGACTTTGGCAATGGCCATGACGTCGCCACGCTAGGCCACATTCTGCATAGCGAAGGCGAAGAGCGCAGCCGAACCTTGCTGTCGAAGGTGTTTGATTCACTGGCTTCGGGTGGAACAATTGCCATTGCGGAGTTTCTCGTGGAGGACGACCGCAGCGGGCCCATGCCCGGACTTTTCTTCGCGGTGAACATGCTGGTCAACACCGACAATGGCAACACCTATTCCTTTGCAGAGATCAGTCGCTGGCTGGTCGAGGCAGGGTTCGTCAACCCCCGAACCGTTGCCGCACCCGGCCCATCGCCGCTGATCCTGGCGACCAAGCCATAGAACATCCAGGTCGATGAGAATCGAGAGACATGAAGATATTTAACCGGATACGCTTCGTTTTATTGAGGTCCGTTTTATTGACAGCCGGAATCGCTGCTGCCGGCCTGTTTCCGGGGCCGCTGCACGCCGCAACGCCCGCGGAGCAGGCAGTTCTCGCGCCAGTGCATGCGATGTTTGATGGCATGGCGAAACGCGATGCAACGGCGATCCAGCAACCGCTCCTGCCCGGCGGAACCATGGTGCTGATGCGTGATGGCAAGCCCACACAGATGACGTTCGAGGCCTTTGCAGAACGGGTTGGACGACCTGGAACGACGAAGATCGAAGAGCGTATCCACGATC
>DATCDL010000332.1:0-8749 GCA_036510715.1 Acidobacteriaceae bacterium | reverse complement strand
GAAGTATGGCTTGTCCCAAACGGAGGGGTTCGGCATGAGGCACGAGTCAGACTCGCACCAACCGTGCAGCAGGCCGTGACCCGTATCGTTGGTGGGGAGTGCCAGAGCTTCGTCGTGCAGCTCTGCGAGCAGCGTGGCTGTTGCCTCGATCTTTTCGCGATGCCGGAGCAACAGCGCGGTGTCGCCGGTAAGCTGCGCGTAACGAGCGACGAGGAAGAGGGTGAGGCCAAACTGCGCTGTCTCCGGGCCTCGCATGTTGATCATGCCAGCTGCGTCGGTGAAGCTTGAGAAGTAATTGTCGAATACGTCCCTAGCCTGCTGGAATCGGCCACTCTCGAGGTTCGCGTAGAGCGACATGGTGAAGATATCCTGGAAGCCGTCGTACTCGGAGCCGTAATAGTCTCGATCCACGGCGCCATATTTCGGGTAGACGCCACCGGGGCGCACCATCTGCTCCTTCACGAAGGAGTAGCGAATCATGTCGGTCCAGCTTGTGTCCGGGAGCGTGATGGCTGCCAGATCCTTTGTCTGACTCTCCCAGAATTCTGCGAACTCGAGCATGCCGCGATAGAACTCCTCGGGCTGCGGCTCCTGTCGTCGACGGGTGTAGCTGGGATAGCTATATCCGTAGTGCACACTGAGCACTGTGCCGTTCTGGATGTGCGCGGTGCGGTGCCAGGTCTGCACGATGAAGCGATCATGTGCGAGTACATCGCCGAAGACTACGACCTCGTAGTACGCTCCCTTCTCGGCTGGAATTACCTTGCGCACAGCAGGCATCCAGCCCCCTACGAGTCCTTCGCTACGCTGGTTTGCCTTCTGCAGCGTTAGCTCTGTGAAGTGCTGCTGCGGATGATAGGTGCGCGTATTGCCGCTGGGAAATACCGGCATCGTGTCATTGCACTCGCGCGTGCCGACGAAGGTATTCCAGCCCGGGCGAAAGTTGCGGTTATGCTCGTCGCTGTGATCAGAGTTCATAGGCGGGACTGCGCGGCGCACCTCGTCTTCGATCGGATCGCCGTGCGCGAGTAACTTGTCGGCGAGAAGATCGGCATCCGCCATGCCGATCGCTTTCAGATCCAGGCCGAGATACTGTGGCCCTTCTGAGGCAAAGGTTGCCTCCGCTGTCTTGCGCAACACGCGGGCATTGCCATCGGAACAGACGAAGGTGAGGACACCATCCTGCACGCGGAGATCCTCGTAGACCGTCCATGTCTCTGTGTTGCGCGTGAAGCTGGCGAGTTTTGTGTGGCCATCGAGAGATGCTGAGGATGCAGGCATGAGACCAGCAATAGAAGGCATTGTGCCTATGGAGTTAGCGTGCGCAGCCAGGGTGTGCAGCGCTGCCGTGCTTGCGGTGATGCTCTTGATGAAATCGCGCCTATCCATAAGTGTTGAGTCCTTTCGCCGCGCTTTGCGAGGCTGCATGTTTCCTTGATGAAAAGTGCTATTTGATAGCAGAACGCCGATTTGTAGATATGAGCCTAGCTGACGAACTCCACGGATCGCGCAACAGTTGAATTCAATTATGTATACTAAGCTCCTCATTTGTCATCTCCATATCCAGGAGTCGAGTCGTTCGTATGAATATTCCATCCCGCTGTTCGCTCGTGGTTGTTCTCTCATGCCTGCTTCCGTGCCTGCCGCTGTTGGGTCAGGGCACCCTCGCCGACTATCAGCGTGCCCATGATCTTCGGGCAAAGGCTGCTGACCTGGTTGTGAATGTGCCGGGACCCGCTCACTGGAATGGCGATGAGCATCGCTTCTGGTACGCCAAAACGGTGAAGGGCGGCAGCGATTTCGTGTTGGTGGACGCGGATGCCGGCACGAAGAAGCCTGCGTTCGACCAGACGAAGCTCGCAGCGTCCATCTCCCAGGTAACGGGGCACAGCTTCACGAGCCTGTCGCTGCCATTCGCGCCGACTCCGGTTCGCCGGGGAGGAAGACCCACGGGGGTTGCGAAGGGGAAGACTGCGCCGTTGACGTTTTTGAACGACGAGCACTCGATTCAATTTGGCTTTGATGGCTTGCTCTACACTTGCAGCCTTGCGGACTATACGTGCATGAAAGGCGGTCCGATTCCGAAGGAAGATCCGCGGTCGCGCGAGTATTCTCCCGAGGACACCTCGGTGGTGAATCCCGAGGTCTCACCGGAAGGGAACGGTGGTGATCCTGTCGACGGCCTCGCGTATCAGCCCCCGGCATCGCAGGCCGATGGCGAAGACGATAGCCCCGATGCACATCCGCAGCGTCCTTGTGCGGCCAAGCCCGAACCGCCTGAGGCGGAACCTATGCGGCACGGTGACAGAAATCCGGGCGTGGGTTCGCCGATCCTCGACCAACTTCCACAGCCGCCGCATGATGCATGCGCTTCGTTCGATGGCCAATATGAGGCATTCATCCGGAACTATAACGTCTTCATCAAGCCGAAGGGCGATGCGCCCGCATATCCAATCAGCTTCGATGGCACAGTGAACAACGCTTACACCTATCGCACGCTGGCCTGGTCGCCAGACTCGAAGAAGCTGGTCGCGTATCACGTGCGCCCCGGTTACGACCGTCTTGTGACCTATGTTGAGTCTTCACCCTCAGAGCAGATTCAGCCGAAGACCACGACGGTGCACTACGCTAAGCCGGGTGATCCGGTAGACATTGCCTCGCCTGTACTTTTCGACGTAGCGACAAAGCAGGCGATTCAGATTGACAACAAACTCTTCCCAAATCCGTTCGACCTCAGCGGGCCCGTGTGGTGGAAGGACAGCCGCGGCTTCACGTTTGAGTACAACCAGCGCGGACACCAGGTCTATACAGTGATCGAGGTGAATGCCCAGACGGGTGCGGCGCGTCCGCTGATTGCCGAGACGTCGAAAACCTTCTTCTATTACAGCGACCTGGGTCCGGGATTATCGGCGGGACGCCGCTATCGGCATGATGTAGACGATGGCAAGGAGATCATCTGGGCCTCGGAGCGGGATGGCTGGGAGCATCTGTATCTCTACGATGGTGCGACGGGCGAGGTGAAGAACCAAATCACGAAGGGCGACTGGCTGGTGCGCAACGTCGACTATGTTGATGATGCGAAGCGGCAAATATGGTTTGAGGCTGGCGGCAGCATCGCTGGTCAGGACCCCTATTTTACGCAGTACTATCGCATCAACTTTGACGGGACGGGACTGACACGGCTCACCGATGCTAACGGTACGCACACGGTCAGCTTCTCGCACGATCGCAAGTTTTATGTCGATAGCTGGCAGCGTGTGGATCTTGCGCCGGTCGCGCAGTTGCGCCGCACGTCGGACCAGGCTGTGGTGCTTGATCTCGACAAGGGCGATACAACGGCGCTGCTTGCGGCGGGATTCCGTTTCACGGAGGTTTTTGTTGCAAAGGGACGCGATGGCAAGACCGACATCTGGGGCACGATTACTCGGCCGCTGCACTTTGATCCCAAGCTGAAGTATCCGGTGATTGAGAACATCTACGCCGGGCCGCAGGGCTCGTTCGTACCGAAGACCTTCAGAGCTATAGCTCCGGACCAGGAGCTCGCCGAGCTGGGCTTCATCGTGGTGCACATCGATGGCATGGGCACCAGCAACCGCTCTAAGGCCTTCCACGATGTGGCATTCAAGGACTTGGCAGACGCAGGATTTCCGGATCGCATTCTGTGGCACAAGGCCGTTGCAGCGAAGTATCCCTACTACGACATCTCGCGCGTGGGAATTTTCGGGACGTCTGCCGGCGGACAGAGTGCGTTCGGTGCGCTGCTGTTTCATCCTGAGTTCTACAAGGTGTCGGTGAGCAACAGCGGCTGCCATGACAATCGCATGGATAAGATGTGGTGGAATGAGCAGTGGATGGGGTGGCCGATAGGTCCACAGTACGCCGCGTCGTCGAATGTCGACAACGCGTATCGCCTGCAGGGCAAGGTGTTGTTGATCGCGGGGGAGATGGATACGAACGTCGATCCTGCGTCCACCTTGCAGGTAGTGAATGCGCTTGTGAAGGCGCACAAGCACTTCGACATGCTCTACATCCCCGGTCAGAATCACGGCGTCGGCATTCTCTCGGATGAGCACTACCGCGATGACTACTTCGTGCACAACCTGCTCGGGGTAGCGCCACCGGACTGGAACAAGGTGTCACTCAAAATGGATGATAAAGAAGGGAAGTAAGACGGCGTGTGACGTATCAACTACAGGAAGGGCGTCAGTTTTCCGCCAGGCCAGGGGAGCCTGATGCCCTTCGTGCTTCTGCTCGAACTGGCGCGGTGTGAACCGGTCTCCAGACATACGGCGTACTGATGGAGAGAGCCAGCACGGATCGGATTTCCTGAACTTTGCTGCAGTGATTTCTGGATAAGCATCTATGATAAGCATCTATCTCGAGTCGAAATGGCGTTCTGCGTGACTGCTGGCGGTTGAGGATAGAATAGGGCCGTAGACAGAAGTACAGCGGGGTTCGATGAGAGATGTTATCCCGGGATCTGAGCGCTCTTTCCCCCCCGACTCGGGGGATACGATAGGTCGTTTGAATTCGGAGCAGTGGCTTGCTGCGATTGTGGAATCATCGGATGACGCGATCCTTGGGGAGTCATTAGCTGGCGTCATCACCAGTTGGAATGCGGCTGCGACACGTATCTTTGGCTACGAGGCGGACGAGGCGATTGGCAAACCCGTTTCGATGCTTGCGTGGCCTGGTGAAGAGGCACAGATCGAAGCATTCCTCGAGAAGCTCAGGCAGGGAGAGCGTGTCGACCACTTCGAGGTCGCGCGAAGGCATAAGAGTGGGAGAAAAATCATCGTCTCGCTCAGCCTCTCCCCGATTGTGGACTTTGAAGGCCGGGTTATCGGTATTGCAAAGATTGCGCGCGACATCACCGAGCGAAAAATTGGGGAACGGAGGTTGGCGGAGAACGAACTCCGATTCATCACGCTCGCGGACCAGCAGGCAGTTGACCACGCTGAGGTACTGGCGGAACGCAAGTTTCGGGAGTTGATCGAGAATGCTCCGGACGCGATTCTGCAGGTGGACCCTACCGGTTCGATTCTTATCGCGAACCGGACGGCAGAAACGATGTTTCGATATAGCCGCAAGGAGTTGATTGGCAAAGGAGTGGATATGCTTGTGCCCGATGTGAATCGCGCTGGGCACGCCGCACACCGGCATGCCTTTGCTTCGGCGGGCATGACGAGGCCGATGGGGTTAGGCTTGGATCTCCTGGCCCGGCGAAAAGATGGAACGACATTCCCTGTGGAGATTAGCCTCAGCCCGGTGCGGACCGAAGCTGGAGTGAATGTAACGGCGGTTATTCGGGATGTCAGTGAACGGAAACAGACTGAGCAGCGGGTACGAACCTTACAAGAAAGTTACATGACCGAGTTAGAGGCAAGGCAAAAGGAAGCCGAGCGTCTAAATATTCTCAAGAGTGAGTTTATGGCAAGTATCAGCCATGAACTTCGCACGCCTCTTCACACAATCATTGGCTTTGCTGAACTGCTCGAAGAAGAGGCAGAAGCATCGCTGAACGAAAAGCAGCGACGTTTCCTGCATCATATCCACACGGATTCAGAACACTTGCTGAGCCTGATCAATGATGTCCTTGATTTGAGCCGTATCGAAGCGGGCGGTCTCCACCTGCGCGCAGAGGCACTTTCGCTGCAAGAGATTGTCACCCAGTCAGTGAACGCAATCAGGCCCTACGCTAATTCGAAAGCAGTTTCCGTCCGAGAGGGAGGCCACCTTGAAGTCGGCGTTTGGGCTGATCCAACGCGGCTACGGCAGATTCTCTACAACCTTCTGAGCAATGGCGCAAAATTTACCAAAGCGGGTGGTGAAGTCTGGGTGGACGCAGCCGTTGAGGGAAATTCAGTAAAGATAACCGTCGGAGACACGGGGCTAGGCATTGCACCCGAGGAGTGCATCCGGATATTCGACAAGTTTTATCAAGTTGGCTTCACTCCCGTCGGCGTCCGGGAAGGAACAGGCCTTGGGCTGGCAATCTGTAAGCAACTGGTAGAGATGCAGGGTGGGCAGATCTGGGTGGAAAGCAAACCACAGGAGGGAAGTCGCTTTCACTTCACCTTGCCGTACAGAGAACTGTGACTGAAATCACAATCCTGGCTGCTATGCGCTTCTAATCTTCCTAGGTGGACACTAATTCCCATGATCGAACGGGTGGTACGGCACCGCCGCTGGCGAAAAGAATCTTGATCGCTGACGATACGCTGAGTAGCCGTGACCTATTGCGATCCATCCTGGAGAGCAGCGGCTACGAAGTGGTGGAAGCGGAGGATTGCGAGCAGGTGATTGGCAGGGCTACCGCCTTCATGCCCCATCTAGTGATCCTGGATCTGCAAATGCCACAGTTAGACGGCTGCGCAGCGGCAGCGGCTTTGCGAAAGATTCCAGCGTTTGAGAAAACACCGATTGTGGCACTTGCTGCTACCTCGTTGGATGCTATTCCAGAACAGATGGCCCAGGCCGGCTTCACAGGATATCTGGTGAAGCCGATTGGCCCCGCGCGATTGCGTCAGTGTATTGCAAGCCTTTTGTAGCTGGCTGCACTATCAGAACGTACCCCTGGAATCAAAGCTCATATCGCTTCATCTTGTAGCGAAGAGCGTCGCGCCCAATTCCAAGCCGTCGTGCAGCCTCCGACTGGTTTCCTCCGGCAGCCCGTAAAGCCTCTTCAACCAAGCGCCGTTCCTGCTCTTCAAGCGCCGACGGCGTCTCGCCATTTGAATTGGGAGGTTGATTTGCGTGAACCAGATTAGCGGGCAAATCCTGGACGTCGATCGTCGTGCCGTCAGAGAGCATACAGGCTCTGCCGATAACATGTTCAAGCTCCCGAACATTACCCGGCCATCCGTGCCGTTGCAGAACAATTAATGCACGCTGGGTCAAACCTTCAATCGGCTTCGAAAACTCGTGACTGAACTTTTCGATAAAGTGACGAGCGAGAAGAGGAATGTCTTCTACTCGTTCTCTCAGCGGTGGGACACTGAGTTCGACCATCGATAGGCGGTAGTAGAGATCCTCGCGAAATCTGCCAGCCGCGATCTCCTCCACCAGGTCACGATGAGTTGCGGCCACAATGCGGACATTCACCTTGCGCGAGCTGAGCGAACCGACCGGGAGAATCTCCTGGTTCTGGATCGCTCGCAGTAGTTTAGCCTGCGTCGGTAAAGGCATGTCTCCGATTTCATCCAGGAAGAGAGTTCCACCGTTAGCAAGTTCAAATAGGCCGGTTTTGTCACGATCTGCTCCGGTGAAGGCTCCTCGCACATGGCCGAAGAGTTCACTTTCGAACAACGTCTCAACCACGGCGGAGCAGTTCAAGACCACAAATTTGCCGGTTACCCGACTGCAGCGATGGAGCGCCGTTGCCAGCAGGTCCTTTCCAGAACCTGTCTCGCCATGAATGAGTACAGATCGATAGTGCGGAGCTACGCGCTGGATCATGGCGAAGAGATCCCACATCTCGTTGCTCTTGGCCTGGAGGCCCTCGAATTGCAGGTCCTGTGTTCTAGCTGCTGAACCCGAATGAGCCCTTCTCCTCCGGGTCGCCGACTCGATCAATGCCGCCACGCGCTCACGAAGAATTGTGATTTTAACCGGCTTCTGGAGATAATCCGCGGCACCCTGGCGGATTGCGGCGACTGCCGTCTCGGTTGTGTAATGGGCTGTCATTAAGATGACATCGATGGATGAGTCAAAGCTGACAACACTCTGCAAGACCTCGAGCCCGGTCATGCCCGGCATCACCAGATCTGTTATAACCAGCCGCGGACCGTGCAGTTTGACCAGTTCCAGCCCTTCCACGGGGTTCGACGCGGTATAGACGGTGACTTCAGAATGAGCGAGCGCTTCGGAAAGCAGTTCGAGACTTCCCAGGTTATCGTCGATTACGACAATGGAGACGGTTTCTGACATAGTTAACGGTTCAACAACTAGATCGTATCGTGCCAAGGTCGGGTTGACCAGTTGGGTGATATGGCGCAACACCTGCGTCCGTGGGCCCAGATCACAGGCGGGTGCGTCGCGCTGTACAGGCGTATGTGACTGAAATCACGGACAATCGAGCTTGGCAGGGTGATTGCATAGGTAAGGACAGACGTTCCTTATGGAGGATCCAATGTCCAAGTGCCTCAATTGTCCCGAATCTGGTAAACATGCCTTCTGCAATCTCGGTCAAGAATCACGTGCCTTCTTTGAATCCAACTCTCTCAATATGGAATATCCACGAGGCTCTACGCTCTTCCGCGAGGGTGATAGCACCGCTGCAGTATTCGTGATCTGCTCCGGCAAAGTGAAGGTATCGGCAACCTCTCGAGAGGGTCGCACGATGATTCTGCGGATTGCGGATGCTGGGGACGTGCTGGGCATGAGCGCGGCGCTTACAAAGGGCGAGTATGAAGTTACGGCCGAGGCCCTTGAGCCTTGCCATGCTCGGGTACTGCATCTAAGGCATCTCACCAACATGCTGCAGCAATATGGAGATGCGAGCCTCGGTGCGGCGAATGCCTTAGCTCTGGACTATCGCGCGGCATTTGATGAAGCACGACTCATCGCACTTCCTGCTTCGCCTGCGGGACGGGTGGCGCGGCTGATCCTTGACTGGGCGGATGACGCCAGGAAGAACTCGAGCGACTTCATCACGATGTCACTGACTCATGAGGAAGTGGCCTCAATGACCGCAACGACGCGCGAGACAGTGACAAGAACTCTTGGGCGCTTTCGCAAGGACAAGATC
>DATCDL010000331.1:0-2944 GCA_036510715.1 Acidobacteriaceae bacterium | reverse complement strand
TGGCTGGCGGGTTTCAGCGTGTTCTTCTTCCTGTCGCTGGCGTTTGTGAAGCGGTTCAGCGAGCTGGAGGGTTTGCGAGAACGCGGCGCGGCGGTGAGCAATGGGCGAGGTTATTTTGTAAGCGATCTGGAACAGCTTCGGGCCCTGGGGACCGGTGCTGCGTATGCTGCTGTTGTCGTGATGACGCTGTATATCAACAATGCGGAGACGAATGTGCTGTATCGGCATCCGGTACGGCTGTGGCTGGTGGTGCCAGTGCTGCTGCTTTGGTTAAGCCAGGTGTGGATGAAGGCGAGCCGCGGCGAAATGCACGATGATCCGGTGGTGTATGCGATCACCGATAAGCGGAGTTTGCTGCTGGGGGTTTTGATGGCGGCGGTGGTTTGGTGGGCGCTTTAGGATGGGCGTCATTTATCCTGATAGCTCGACATCATGAGCACAGCGATTCCAGAACTGAAGCAATACGATGAGGCCGAGCTCGACCGCGTGTTTGCGGGTCTTGAGGCCGAGGTGGCCGCGCAGACGCGCGCGCTGACGAGTGATGAAGCGATGGAGGCCTTCCGGCTGGAGTGGCTGGGGCGCAAGCAGGGGCGGCTGGGACAGCTCAGTGCCGCGTGGCTGAAGTCAGCGCCGGTGGAGGCGAAGAAGTCTCTGGGCGTGCGGTTCAACAAGCTGAAGGCGCAGATCGAAGAGGCACGCTCAGCGAGTGCTGCTGGTGGGAGCAAGCCGGCGGCCGCGGGGCTGGATGTGACGCTGCCAGGTGCGGCGCAGAGGATTGGGGCTGAGCATCCGCTGATCAAGACGATGGCGGAGATTGTTTCGGTGTTCCAGCGGATGGGGTATTCGGTTGGACTGGGGCCCGAGGTGGAGACGGATTTTTATAACTTTGAGGCGTTGAATTTTCCGCCGAATCATCCGGCGCGCGATACGCAGGACACGCTGGTTGTTGCGGGGCAGGAGCAAAAGCCACTGCGCGAGCGGCTGCTGATGCGGACGCATACGTCGCCGGTACAGATTCGGTCGATGCTGGAGCAGGCTCCGCCGCTGCGACTGGTGATTCCGGGCAAAGTGCACAGGAATGATGCTGCGGATGCTACGCACTCGCCGGTGTTCCACCAGGTGGAAGGGCTGTGCGTCGACACGAATATTACGTTCAGTGATTTGAAGGGGACGCTGGATTTTGCGATGAAGGCGTTCTTTGGATCGGCGGTGAAGACTCGATTTTTTCCGTCGTTCTTTCCGTTTACGGAGCCGAGCGCGGACGTGCAGATCTCCTGCATTTTTTGCGGGGGGACGGGCTGTAGGAAGTGTAAGCACTCGGGCTGGATTGAGCTGCTGGGATGCGGGATGGTGGATCCAGCGGTGTTCGAGTCGGTGAACCAGCGGCGCATTGAGATCGGCCGCGAACCGGTATATGACACGCTGAAGATCAGCGGATTTGCGTTTGGGATGGGTGTGGACCGGATCGCGATGATGAAGTATGGGATCAGTGATATTGGACTGCTGTATTCGGGCGACATGCGGTTTTTGGAGCAGTTCGCATAGGGTGCGCAGTTTGTTTGAGTCAAAGGTGTGGGAGCTTGATATTCTCGTTGGGACCATGAGAATTCTTCCTTCTGCGTTGATCTTCGTTCTAGCATCTGGCTTGGCAACAGCGCAGGCGCATCCGCGTGATGGTCAGATTCATGATGCCGATACGCTGGCCTGGTGGCATACGACGGAGGCGCTCTCGAACGATTCAATGGAGGGGCGCGATACGGGGTCGGCGGCGTATCAGCGGGCGGCGGAATATGTGGTGGCGCGGTTCAAGGCTGCGGGGCTGAAGCCTGCGGGAGAAAAGGGCTCCTATTTTCAGACCGTGCCGATGCATGAGGTCGCCGTCGAGCCGGTGGGGACGAGCTTTGTGGTGGAGCGGCCGGACGGGGAGTTGAAACTGGAATTTCTCCAGGAGATTACGGTTGGGGCGTCGGAGGAGGCACTGCGCGAGGGGACGGGTGCACTGACGTTTCGAGGGTATTGCGGTAAGGACGCGATGAGCGATGTGGCTGGGAAGATTGTGGTTTGCTTTGGAACGCTGAGGGCTGGCCTGCCGACGGTCCGGGAGCGGGTGGCGAACGCCCGGGCGGGTGGTGCGTTGGGGGTTATCAATGTCGATGATCCTTACTTTACGATCGAGCCGCCGCGGTGGCCGTATGCTTATGCGCGGAGTGTTACGCTGCGGACGGAGAAGACGGAGAGCAAACCGGTGGGTATTGTGGATCGCATGCTGCCGTCCATAAGGTTGAGTGCCGCGGCGTTTGCGAAGTTATTGGCAGGGTCGGGGCAGGACGTAGCTGCGATTTTGAGGCTGGGAGGAGCCAAGCAGCCGTTGCCGAACTTTGAGATCCCGGGCAAGATGAGTGTGAGATTGCGGTTGAAGGGCCGTGATTTGAGCTCGCCCAACGTACTGGCGGTGCTGCCGGGGTCTGATCCAAAGCTGCGCGATCAGTATGTGGTGGTGGGAGCGCACCTCGATGGGTATGGGTTTGGCACTCCGGTGCATGGCGACAATTTGTATAACGGCGCGCTGGATGATGCCGCGTACGTGGCGCTGCTGATCCAGATGGCGGACGACCTAAATACGGGTAGGGTATCGCATGGTCACGCGAGCGATGTGGTGGACAAGGGAATTAGGCTGGCTGCGCCCAAACGGTCGATTTTGTTCTGCGCGTTTACAGGGGAAGAGAAAGGACTTCTTGGGTCGAGTTGGTTTGTGAAGCATCCGACTGTGCCGGTGGAGGGGCTTGCGGCGGATGTGAATCTGGACCAGTTGCGGCCTTTGTTCCCGCTGAATATTTTGACGGCGGAGGCTGTGAACGATACGACGCTGGGGGAGACGGCGCGGGAGGTTGGGAAGGGGATGGGGATTGAGATTCGCGCGGACCGCGAACCGGAGCGCCAACTG
>DATCDL010000330.1:0-8871 GCA_036510715.1 Acidobacteriaceae bacterium | reverse complement strand
ACCTCCACTCCCTGAGGGAACCTGCCCCATGGCCGAGTTCGACAACACACCCCACGTCCGTCCACTCTACGGCGTCTCCTTCGACCCCAACGCCTGCTACGGCCCCACCCCGTTCGCTCCCGTCCACTACTCCCGCTGGCTAGCCTCCACCCCCGGAACCCTCTACGTCGTCCACTACATCCCGCAGTCGAAACACTGAGCCGCAACAGGTAGAGTCCCAAGTCCAAACCAGGGACAATAGCCTAATCAGCAATCGCCGTAGCCATTCTCATTCCGAGCCGGACGCTCTCAGCGATGCCGCGATCTTCGGGATAGTAGTAGCAGGTGTCAGCAATTTGCAGGCCTGCAATCGGCGTCTGCGTCGGCGGAATCTTCGCCGCGAATCCCGGCTCGCAAATCGGCTGACCATACCGCAGCCGCGCCACTTTCGTCGCCACGATATCTTCCCCACTCAACAACGGATTGATCCGTTGCAGGCAAGCGAACCCCTCTTCCAGCAGCCGCTCATCCGGCCACGAGAACTTCTCGTTCGTAACGGGCATGTAGTACGGCACATACACGATCGTGTCTCCGCCGACATCCCTGAGATTTGTGAACTCGATAATTCCCGGAATCTCAAGATCCGGCTCCGAGATATTTACCCAGAAGTGCGGAGTCACCGAACGCTTCAACCGCAAGATCACGCAGATCACACCGATATTGTGAATCTCTGCATAGCGCTGCTTCCACTCCGCAGGCAACGCCGGAATCAGCGCCCCAAGCAGTGGTGTCGGCACAGTACAGATCACCGCATCTGCGGGCACATGGCCTGCAGCGGTTTGCACTCCCGTCACGCGCCCCTCTTCAACCGTGACGCCCTGCGCCGGCCGCCCAAGATGCACCACGCCACCATGCTTCGTGATCTCGTCAATCAACGCATCGACCAGCGTAATGGACCCGCCCTCCAGGTACCCCAGCTCTTCTTGAAAAATGCTCTTGCGCGAACGACCGATGCGGTGAATGCGAGTCCATATCCACGCAGCAGAGATGTTATCGGCGTACTCATAAAACTTGTGGTTGAATAGCGGCCTCCATAGTTGCTCATACACCGCTTGCCCACACCATTGAGTAATCCACTCCTTGGCTGATTCATGTTCGAGCGCCGGCCAACTCTTGCGCCGTACGCATACAAACGCAAAAATTCCGTACCGCACCCTTTGCAACAGAGTCAGGCTCGGATAACGCAACAGGGCAAGCGGGTTCCCCCACTCGTGCAACGTACCCTCGCTGAACAAACCCATCGAAGTGGAACGCCAGTGCAGCTTGCCTTCAATCCCAAGTTCCTTCAACAGATCGAAGGTCGGATAATCCGTATGACAAATGAAATGATAAAACCGCTCAATCGAGGTGCCCTCAAAATCAAAGTGCCCGGCCATGCCTCCTGCATCAAGCGATGCCTCGAGGACCTCGACTTGATGCCCATCCTTTGCCGCCCGATAGGCCGCCGCAAGCCCCATCACACCAGCTCCAATAATTACGATGCGAGACATGCAGTGTCCTTATTACCAGGTTTACGAGCAGTGAAAAAAACTTCCGATTCACCCAGGTCAGCATCAACATATGCGAGTGATCGACCGATAGACAGCATCAAAAACAATACCGCCCCACATGCACCGGGCATTGATACAGTTTGACTTCATGGTACGACACCAGGAGCTCAAACCTGCGGCGGCATGGCTCGCCTTCCACCTGCAAGATGCCGATGCTTTGTCTCCATTTTCCATCTCGTTTCCAGTGATCTACTATCTCCCGCTTCGGGCGATCGCATCCATTTGCCGTCCGCTCCCGTGCTCTGCGGCAAACATCCCAAGGTATAGTTGGAGGAACACCGCACACCGCTTGAACCCGCGCACAGGGTACCGAGTGGGCTCACTGTTTGGAGACTATGTCAGCCAGAAAAATTGTAATCACCGGGGCTGCGGGCCTCATGGGCCAGAACCTCATCCCGCGCCTCAAGCGCAAGAATCTGGGCGAGCTCATAGCCATCGATAAGCACCCCAGCAACACCGCCATCCTGAAGCAACTCCACCCCGAGCTTCGCGTCATCCAGGCTGACCTCGCCGAGCCCGGCCCCTGGCAGCAGGAACTCGAAGGCTGCACCCACCTCGTCATCGGCCACGCGCAGATAGGCGGCCTGTATTCCGAGGAGTATGTCCGCAACAACATCACGGCGACCGAACGCCTCCTCGAAGCAGCGCTGCGCTACAACGTGCCGTACGCCGTGAGCATCTCTTCCTCCGTCGTCAACTCCCTGGCCGTCGACGACTACACCGAAACCAAGAAAGCTCAGGAAGCTCTCAACGCCGCCTCCGGCATCAAGCAGGTCGTCCTTCGGCCCACCCTCATGTTCGGTTGGTTCGACCGCAAACACGTTGGCTGGCTCGCACGCTTCATGCAGCGCGTACCCGTCTTTCCCGTCCCCGGCAATGGCCGATTCCTGCGCCAACCCCTCTACGCCGGAGACTTCGCCGACATCATCGCCTCCTCCCTCGAAACCGAAATCACCGGAGCCTTCAACATCACCGGCATGGAGCGCATCGACTACATCGATCTCATCCGCCTCCTCAAGGAAGCCACTGGCGCGAAGGCCCACATCCAGAAAATCCCCTACCGCCTCTTCTGGCTGTTACTAAAGTTGAACGCCCTCTGGGACAAGAATCCACCCTTCACCCCCCGCCAACTCGAAGCCCTCGTCACCCCCGACGTCTTCGAAGTCATCGATTGGCCAGCCATCTTCAACGTCCGCGCCACCCCCTTGAACGAAGCCCTCCACTCCACCTTCCGCGACCCCATCTACTCCAAAGTCACCCTGGACTTCTAGGCGGAAACCGTGCAGTTACGGCTCTAACCGCGACCTGTATTGCTCGATCTGCTGCAAGGTGCACGCATGCATGTCCGCCCCCTCGCGCCATGCTTGATACCAGCTCACAAGGAGTTCCAACGCTTCGTTGAGACGAAGTTGAGGCGTCCATCCCAGGTCTGCGCGGGCGCGGCTGGAATCGAGCTTGAGGTAGCCCGCCTCGTGCGGGCTGAGCGCATCGTCGACAATCCAGGAAGCTCCCTCACCCCAGAAGCCAGTCATCTGTTCAGCAATCCAGGCGACGCTGCGCGCATCGCTCTCGTTCGGACCAAAGTTATAAGCCGTGGCGAACCGCGGTTCATGCGTCAAAAGCTTCTCGGCGAGCCGGATATACCCGTGCAGAGGTTCAAGAACATGCTGCCAGGGTCGTATAGCGTGCGGTCGCCGAATCAGCACGGGCTTGCCCGAAAGAAAGCCACGAACAAGATCGGGAATCAGGCGATCGCTCGACCAGTCGCCGCCACCAATCACATTCCCCGCACGCGCCGTAGCAACACCCACACCATGACCATCCACCTTGCCGAGCTTCTCAACCGGAAAGTAGGACTGCCTGAAGGAAGCACTCACAATCTCGGCGCAAGCCTTGCTGCTCGAGTACGGGTCATAGCCTCCCAGCGGATCTGTCTCCCGGTATGGCCACACCCACTCTTTATTCTCGTAGCACTTATCGGTGGTCACGGAGACAACGGCTGCCACGCTCGGCGTCCGTCGCACGCTGTCGAGGACGCGTGCCGTGCCGATCACGTTCGTTTCAAAAGTTCCAATCGGATCTTCGTACGAATGGCGAACCAGGGGTTGTGCCGCGAGATGGAACACCACCTCAGGAGCAAACTCCTGCATCGCACGCTCCAGCTTGGCAGCGTCGCGAATGTCCCCGCGAACATCTTCAATCACAGAACCGACACGCGCCACAGTCAAAAGGTTCGGCTCCGAGGATGGATCGAGCGCATAGCCCCGCACCGTCGCACCAAGCTGCGTCAGCCACAGCGCGAGCCAGCCGCCTTTGAAGCCTGTGTGGCCGGTGAGGAAGACGCGACGGCCGCGCCAGGAGAAGGGCGATAGATCCGTGGAGTTTGAGCAGACTACCATGTCTTCCATGGAGCCTTTCCGGAGCTCCAGAGTTCTTCGAGTTGCTGGCGGTCGCGGAGGGTGTCCATGGCCTGCCAGAAGCCGTGGTGGAAGAAGGCCTCGACCTGGCCGCGGGCGACGAGATCGCGGACGGGTTCCTGCTCGAACATCTGTGCATCGTCGTGGATGTCGGCGAAGATGTCTGGCTTGAGGACGAAGAAGCCGCCGTTGATCCAGCCACCTTCTTCATTCGGCTTCTCGCGGAAGGAGAAGACGTGGTTGCCGTCAAGCCCGAGAGCACCGAAGCGCGCGATGGGTTGAACGCTGGTCATGGTGACGCTCTTTCCGTGGGCTTTATGGAATGCAATCGAAGCGGTGATGTCGACATCCGCTACGCCATCGCCATAGGTCATGCAGAAGCACTCTTCGTCTTCAACAAATTTCGCGATCTTCTTAAGTCTTCCCGCAGTTCCCGTCTTTTCCCCGGTATCCACGAGCGTAACGCGCCAAGGCTCCGCGACTGAATTATGAACCGTCATCTTGTTCTCGGACATATCGAACGTCACATCCGAAGTATGAAGAAAGTAGTTCGCAAAATACTCCTTGATGACATAGCCCTTGTAGCCGCAGCAGATGATGAAGTCATTGATTCCATGCGCGGAATAAAGCTTTAAAATGTGCCATAGGATCGGCAGCCCACCGATTTCGACCATCGGCTTGGGACGCAGCGAGGTTTCTTCACTGATGCGGGTCCCGAGACCACCTGCGAGGATGACAGCTTTCATTCTTGGCTTCCTGAAACTCGATTCACCTGATTATAAGGGAGGAAGAATGATCTGTACGGGCTCGTCGTTTGCCATCATGAAGCTTCAAATGGCGCCATGAAGTATAGAGGCCGCCGGTTGTGTATTCTTAAATAATAATGACTGAAAAGGCAGCGGCCCTTCGCCAGCAAATCCTCGAATTGACGGCGCAGTTTCATGCCGAGGCCTTTCCTCGCAAGGAATTCTCTCCGGGCACGTCGACCGTCCCTGTCTCCGGAAAAGTCATAGGCCCCGATGACATCTGCTCCGTCGTGGATTCGGCGCTCGATGGCTGGTTCACCACGGGCCGGTTTGCAAAGGACTTCGAACGCAAGCTTGCACAATTCTTCGGCGTTCGGTCGGCGTCGCTCGTGAACTCCGGCTCCTCGGCAAACCTCGTAGCGCTCAGCGCGCTGACCTCGCCGAAGCTCGGCGACCGGCAATTGAAGCCCGGTGACGAGGTCATTACTGTTGCCGCAGGTTTCCCGACGACCGTAAATCCGATCCTGCAGAACCGCCTCATCCCCGTCTTCCTCGATGTCACGCTGCCCACCTATGAGATCGATGTAACCCAACTCGAGGCCGCCTATAGCCCGAAAACAAAGGCGGTGATGATTGCTCACACCCTTGGCAATGTCTTCAACCTCGATGCGATTACAGCCTTCTGCAAGAAGTACAACCTCTGGCTCGTGGAAGACTGCTGCGACGCTCTAGGCTCGACCTACAAAGGGCAGAAGGTGGGAACCTTCGGGGACATTGCAACCGTAAGCTTTTACCCCGCCCACCACATCACGATGGGTGAGGGCGGAGCCGTGTTAACCGACAAACCCGCACTCCAGGTGCTCATCGACTCCTTCCGTGACTGGGGCCGTGACTGCTGGTGCGAGCCCGGCGTGGATAACACCTGCGGCAAACGTTTCGACTGGCAACTCGGCACCCTGCCCTGCGGATACGACCACAAGTACACCTACTCCCATGTCGGCTACAACCTGAAGGCAACCGACATGCAGGCTGCGCTCGGTGTCTCCCAGATAGCCAAGCTGCCGCACTTCATCGAGCGCCGCAAGCAGAACTTTGCCTACCTCAAGACAGCGTTAAAACCGCTCGAAGAGTTCCTGCTGCTCCCAGTCGCAGGGGAGCATTCAGATCCCAGCTGGTTCGGATTTCCCATCGGCGTCAAACAAACGGCTCCCTTTACTCGCGATCAACTGACCCGCGCGCTCGAGGCGCAGAAGATCGGAACACGCCTGCTCTTCGCAGGAAATCTCCTGCGGCAGCCAGCCTACGAGGGCTACGAGTATCGCGTAGTCGGCGAGCTCACCAACACCGACTTTGTGATGAACCAGGTCTTCTGGATCGGCGTTTATCCCGGTCTCACCGAACCCATGCTCGACTTCATCGCGAAGACAGCCAGCGAGTTTGTCAATCAAGCCACAACCCTTCGGATCTTCGGATGATCCTGCGTGACACTGTGTCCGGAGTTGGGCTGGGAAGGACGCCTCGATGCGCTGTCTGGTGAAGAGAGCCACAGGATTTTTGGGTTCATGTTTTTACGTCGACCGGTAAGCGAGGGTCATCCAGTTGCTGTTCTCACTCGACCATCAAACGACCTGGGTGGATTGCTGCGTGGAAAAGCGAGTTCACGCATATTCGTGCAGTGGCGCCATAAACTCAGCTACCACTGGGACAGTCGTGGGACTCATTGCAGACACCGGAACAAGTGCAATGTCCGCGTTGTCTGTCAAGAGCAATTAGCATTCGCTTCGGCAAGGTCGGAGTCTAGAACTGCGCGCCTCGTCCACTGATCTTTCAGTCGGATGAATCGGATCTCAAACAAGCGAAAACTGGCCCACGCCGCGAATAGTGTGAAGGCGAGCGCGAGTGCTGCTGTCGCGGCTGTCGCGTGGCGAATGTGGAGAGGGCCAATGACTTGGCTGAATTTGTCGTGCAGAATGGCATGGAAAACGTAGGCTCCATAGCTGATCTGTCCAATCCAGCGCAACGGGCGCACGCCTAAAATCCGAGACGTGATTGAATCGCGCTCTAGGGCCATCACAACCAGGCACGCCGAGAACATATCTACGAAGGTCAACCCCCAAGTGAAGGACCAAACCGGATATGTATAGCCCACTGGCCCGTGTTGCGCGTAAGGGTTGAACACAAACCACAGCAGGAGCGCGCTGAAGAGTATGCCGAAGCCTATGCGTGCCGCGACCAGCAGGTGGCGCGGCGACGGACCACGCCTAACGAGCGCAATGAATCCACCGATTAGTAAGGCATCGACTCGAAAGGGAGTCTATCGATACAGAACCTCCTGATCAAGCATGAATCGTGGAAGTGTGTGATTGCCAATTATGCGCATGGCTAGACAGACCACAATGCATGTCAAGCAGATATATAGCAGCTTCTTCCGGTCGCGCACCCAGAAAACAACCCACGGCCAGATCAGATAAAATTGCTCTTCCACACACAAAGACCAGAAGTGGCCTAGGTATAGAGTTGCTCCGTGGTTGGCACTTACCAGTTGAAAGTCCGCAAGCATCTCGAGGGGAGATCGGTATTTGTAGGGATAAATCCCTCGACAGAAGTTACCCAAATATGCAGGCCATAGCAAAAATGCCCAATCCCACCGCCAGCGGAGGAGTGGATACACGACAACCAGCATAAGCATCAAGCCGTAATACAGTGGGAAAATGCGCAGAGTACGGCGGATGTAGAAGTTACGTACGCGATGCTGCTGGTCGCGGGTATCAAACAGGATTCCAGTGATCAGGAAGCCAGAGAGAACGAAGAACACATCCACTCCCGTCCAGCCCCACGGCATCAAGTCATAGTGTTGCGCAAAGACCAGAATAAAAGCCAACGCGCAGAGACCATCAAGGGCAGGAAAGTGTAGATGATTCGCAGGTTCTGGATTCGTCATTAGGGGTGCCAGCGCAGCTTTGTTGACATCTCAAAAGTCTAAACCAACCGACACTTCGGCTCGCTTCTTGAATTCAGCGAGGGAAAGAAGGTCGCGGAAAATTACCGGAGCCGCACGTTGCCCCGCCGTCGCCCTTCGGCTCCTGCGAGCAGCAGTGTGACCTGCAAGCTTGCATGTCGAGCCGGCGATAGTGGTCTGTGGCCTCTGCTGTGGATGAATACGTCGCCAGCTTTCTCGGACAGAGATAGCAGCATTATTCTCCTCCCGAGATCCCAGCCTAGCGGTCATCGTGAGCTGACGATGTGTTACGAAATGAGATGTGCTTGTGACCGAAAAAGCTGATCACTACGGTGATGCAGATAAGCAGTGCTCCAGCTACGTAGGGAGCTTGCGGCGCATGGTGGGGAAACACGCGACGCAGGATTGCAGTGAGCGGAGCTATCGCGATGGCGTTGATCACCAGGGTGGGAAGATAGACTAGAAAGCTTCGCGCGAACTCACGCAGAAAATTATTTTTTGTCTTGAAGACAAGGAATTTATAACCAATAAAGGACACGGTAATATTGGCGGATGTAGCGACTAGCGATGCAAGACTCGCCGCAAGCGAAGGATGCAATGGCATGAACTTCAGAAACAACCAGGCAAACGCGAAAAAGCAGCTATAACCAAAGAGAGTGTTCCAAGCTCCGACAAGGAGATAGCGTACTACTTGGTCGGCTGGAACATGACTTACAAAACGATTCATTGAGCTGTGCAACTCCTGAACAAACGGAAAGTATTAATTAGAAGTTGATTCGCTCCTTTTCGGTAACGAGTGGACGGTTCTGAACAATGGTGTGGATTGAACCGACATATTCGCCGATCACGCCTAACGAAATAAGCTGGACCGAGCCAAGAAAAAATAGCCCCACCATCGTGGGAGCCAGGCCGAGATTGAAGGAATTCCAGAAGATGAGTTTGGCGATCAGATAGGCGAACCCCGCAAAAAGGCTCAGAACGGCAAAAATAAAACCTATAAAGACCACTAGACGGAGCGGGACTTTGGAAAGATTCGTGATGCCGAGAATGGCCATGTCGTAAAGGCTGTAGAAATTATTCTTCGTAATTCCGCGTGCACGCCGCAGTTGGTGGTAGTGGATGATCTTGTGGGGAAGTCCGATCTCGGCGATTTGCCCGCG
>DATCDL010000329.1:0-9222 GCA_036510715.1 Acidobacteriaceae bacterium | reverse complement strand
CCCTAACCACTAACCACTAACCACTAACCACTAACCACTAACCACTAACCACTAATTCGACGCCATCGCCACGGCCTCATCCATCGCCCGCTGCACCAACCCCAACTCCGGCGCGACATACGCCGGCCAACCAAACGTCACCGTCGAAAACGGCTTCGGAATCGCAAACCGATCCCAGCTTTTCAAGTACCAAGCCCGCGAAGCCTCCGCGTGATACGCCCCAATCCATGTCGCCCCGGTCAACTCCGCAAGCTGCACCGGCCCGGCCTTCGCCACCCTCGCCGGCCCCCTCGGCCCATCCGCCGTAAACGCGCATCGATGCCCCGCCGCATACGCCTCCGCCATTCCCTTCAACCCCGCCGCACCGCCCCGCGAACTCGATCCCCTGACCGCCACAAATCCCAGCCGCTCCACGGTCCTCGCGATCAACTCCCCATCAAACGATCGCGAAATCAAAATCGCAATATTCAAATTCCGAAACCGGTGCGCACACGTCAACATCGAGCAGTGCCAGAACGCAAACACCACCGGCCCGGGCAACGTATGTCCATTCGGCACCCCGAGCGCATTCACATCGCGATACCGCAGCGTCGCTCCCAACACACGAATCAGCAGCGCCGCCATCGGCGGCACAATCGCCAACATCAATCTCTCTTTACGGGTGAACGAAGGCACAAGATCCAGTCTATCGGCTAAGCCAATCTCCCCGCCAACCGCTCCCCCAACCGCAGTGCCAGCGCCATCATCGTCAACGTCGGCAGTTGCGCCCCGCCCGTCGGAAACGTCGCCGCCCCAGCAATCGAGAGATTTGCCACACCATGCACCACCAACTCCGCATCCACCACGCTACTCCGCGGATCAACCCCCATGCATGCACCGCCCATCGCATGCCGCGCATCCTCAATCCCAGGCAATGCAACCCCCTCCGTAAACATCTCCGGCACCCACTCCACGCCCCTCAACCCCATCGCCTCAAACCTTTCCCTGAAATACTTCGCATACGCTCGCAGCGTCGCAACCTCGTTTTCTGATACGCGCCAATCCACCACCACGCGCGGCATCCCACTCGCATCCATCACTTCGCCCAACATCACCCGCGAGTTCGACGGCACATCCTGCGCCATATTAAATTGCAGCTTCACCGCCGCATTCTCCGACACAAAACGCCGCCGCGCCATCGTCGCCTCCCACGCCAGCCGAACCGCCTCGACCGCGGCCCCGGGGATCCGCGCCGCATGTGTCGTCAACGCCTTTCCAAACTCCCCCCGCTGTAACGCCGTCAGCAACTCCCGCACCACCGCGACGCCCGACCCCTCCGGCTCATCCAGCGCGATGTGCGCCAAAATCGGATTCATCCCCAGCCTCTCCCGCAACTCCCGCGAAGCTTCAAACTTCACGCTATGCACCGTCCCTCCCAACACCCACGGCCGCAGTTCCCTCAAAATCCTCTCCCGAGCCGCCCCCGTAAGCGTCGCCACCGGCAGCGTCACATGATCATGAAACCCCCGCCCCACCTGGTCATTCGCATTCCCCACACCCTCCGCCGCAACCGTCCGCGAAGCCAGCAGTAGCCGCGACGTCTCCACCGTTCCCGCCGCCAGCACAAACTGCTCCGCCTCGAAACGAAACTTCGTCCCCGCAGCATTCCGCACAACCACTCCGTCCAAATGCGTTCGCGACGCAGCCAGCAACAACTCCATCACCTGCGCATGCAAATAAATCCGTACCCGAGGATGCGCCGCCAAATCCTTCCCCACCGTCCCCGCAAAATTCCGCCGCGAGAACGTCATCCACTTCGACATCCGAGCATCCACCTCCCCCAGCTCCGCCAGTATCGGAGGCGCCGCCGCATGCGCAGCAGCAAAAAACTCCGTCCCCTCAAACGGCAGCGCATCCACCTCAATCAGCCCCTCAGCCTCGGCAAAAAAATGCGCCAACTCCTCCCACGCAATCGGCCACGCCGCCGCCGCGTCCCTCGACATTCCCAGCACCTGCCCGCCCCACCATACTGACGTTCCCGCAAACACCCGAGCCCGCCCATCGATCGTGCCCACATGCGCCTGCCCCCACAGCTCCGCTTCCGCAAACAGCCGCTGCCCCTCCTCTTCGATCTCGCGCCCACCGGCCTCGACCACCGCCACGTCCACGCCCCGCTCCACCAGCTTCCGCGCCAGCGTCAGGCCCGCGATCCCCGCACCGATCACGCACACCTGTGCCCGGACCGCCGCTATCGGAGCCTCTGCACCAGCAAGATCGATCTCCATGAAGCTCCCTCAGCAGCAAGAGCATTTCCTGCTCTAGCTATATTTCAACCAGCGAAGAATCTCAGGGAGATTGGGTTTCTTGCCGTACATCAAAATGCCAACACGATAAATCCGCGACGACACCCACAACACCGCATAGATCGTCACCAGGATCAAACCGATCGAGAGCGCAATCTCCCACGGCTGCGGCATCGATATCGAGATCCGTAAATCCATCAGCAGCGGCGAGCAAAACGGAATCTGCGAGACCACACGCGACAAGAGTGAGTTCGGGCTATTGATCACCGGGAACAGCATCAACATGCAGAAGAACAGCGGCATCATCAGGAACATATTCAACTGCTGCAGCTCCTGCTCTGAGTTCGTCATCGCACCCAGCGCCGCCGCCACACTTGAATACAGCGCATACCCAAGGACGAAGTAAACAATAAAGAAAATAATCTGCGTCATGCTGATCTCGATACCGCTCGCGCTACCAACGCGCGCCGCCAGCAACCCTGCCACAACCATCCAGATTCCAACCTGCGTCAGCCCCACCGCGCCGACACCCAGAATCTTTCCCGCCAGCAGTTCATCCGGTTTGATCGTCGCCAGCAACACCTCGAACACCCGCGACGTCTTCTCCTCAATGATCGATCGCGCGACGTTCATCCCGTACAGCAGCACCACCATGTACATCAGGAAGAACAACACATAGGCCACCAGGAACGACGTCCTCGAGTTTCCATGCTCGCCGTGCTTCCCAATAATATTCAGCGTAACCGGCGACATCAGGGATGCAGTCTGCGAGACCGAAACGCCCTTCTCGCCGAGATATTCGCGAGTAAGAACCGTATGCAGCGCCTCCTGAATCGCCGTGCTCGTCGCAATATCGGCCGACGACTTCGGCGTGAAATCGAACGTCGGCCGCGCTCCCTCCTCCGTCGCCGGCGTGATCACCAGGTAGCCATCCAGAGACTTGCCCGCGATCTCTCGATCGAGCACAGCATGAGGAGTCGAAGCCGGCAGAATATCCACCGTCATCTTGCTGTCTTTGCCGTTCTCGAGCTCCTGCTTCAAATCCGCCGCCGGCTGCTGCTGTGCCGCAATCACCGCAATATGCGAAGTCGTCTTGGTCCTCGCGGCCATACTCACCACCGCAAAGAACCCGCCCCCCATCAACGTCGGAATCAGAATCGTCGCAATCAAAAATGCCTTTGTCTTGATCCGCTCCGTATACTCACGCTTCGCAATCAACCAGATATTATGCATCGATGATCCCTCTTGCTTCCTCATCGCCAAAACTTGCACGGACTTGTTCAATAAAGATTTCTTCCAGCGTCGGTTCCTTCACTTCGAATCGGCTGATCACCGTACCGCGAGCTATCGCAGCAGCCAGCACCATCTGCGCGCCCGCCTCGTGGTGCAGCTTGATCTCCGCAATCCCTGCGTAGTTCTTCGCCTCCGCCACCTCCTCATGGCCAAGAAACGATTCATCCCCCGAGAACACCACCTGCACCCTATTCCGCGGGTACCGCGACTTCACCTCGCGCATCGCCCCCGTCATCACCAGCTTCCCTCGCGAGATCAGCCCAATCGAATCGCACATCTTCTCCACCTGGTCCATCCGGTGCGTCGAGAACAATACCGTCTTCCCTGCGCGACGCAACTCAATCAGCGTATTCTGCAGCAACTCCGCATTCACCGGATCAAGCCCGCTGAACGGCTCGTCCATAATAATCAGCTCCGGCTCGTGCAGCAGCGACGCAATAAACTGGATCTTCTGCTGCATGCCCTTCGAAAGCTCTTCAGTCTTCTTTTCGATGGCCTCGGTAATCTGTATCCGCTCGCACCACACCAGCGCCCGCGACCGCGCCGTAGACTCACTCAACCCATGCAGCTGCCCCAGGAACACCAACTGGTCCAACACCTTCATCTTCTTGTACAGCCCGCGTTCTTCCGGCAGATAGCCAATGCGGTGCAAAGAAGCTCGATCAAATGGTTTCCCAAACAGGCTCACTGTCCCCGAGTCCGGTACCGTCATCCCGATCATCATCCGAATCGAGCTCGTCTTGCCCGAGCCATTTGGCCCCAGCAACCCAAACATCGTTCCCGGTTCAATCGTCAGCGAAAGCCCCTCGACGGCAACCTTCGTGTCATATACCTTGCGAATCTTATTCAGCTCAACGATAGCCATGCGGTAAGTAGGTCTTCTTTCGTAGCCTGCAGACTTAGTCTAGCGCAGCGCCGATTCCACGACGCCCCGCTACCCTTCGCCAAACGCGAAAGACGCACCCCGAAGGTGCGCCTTTCGCATCAAAGTTCGTCCAATCTACTTCTCGGAATCAGCGTCGCCCTGACCGCTCTCCGCGAGCTGCTTCTGCAGCTCCTCGTTGCGCTTCGCACGAGCTGCCGACCGCTTCTCAGCCTTCTCGCTCAGCTCCAACTCCGCTCCCAACAGCTCGATGTACGCCATCTCTGCCGCATCGCCCTGCCGTTGTCCCGTGCGCACAATGCGCGAATAACCACCCGGACGAGTCTCATACCGCGGAGCCACCGTCCTGAACAAGCGGTCCACAGACTCCGGAGTCATCATGTACGCCAGCGCCTGACGGCGAGCATGCACGCTGCCATTCTTGCCCAGCGTAATCATCTTCTCGACGATCGGCTTCGACGCCTTCGCCTTGGTAATGGTGGTGTGAACACGATCGTTCAGAATAATCGAGGTAACAAGGTTGCGAAGCAAAGCGCGGCGATGGCTGGTATTGCGTCCCAGCTTGAATCCGCCATTACGGTGGCGCATGATAATCTCCTTCGACCCGGACGTCTGCCCGGCTCGGGTATTACAGATGTTGCGGGTAGTGCAGCGCAGCGGAGAATCATCCCCGCTGCGCCGTGTTAGTCATTAGAAGTTTTCCGGCTCTGCGGCGAGATCGAGATCGTCTTCTTCCTCGTCCTCATCCTCATCGTCGAAGTTCGCATAGCTGGCCGCCAGCGTCGCCGCCGGCAGTACCGACGTCGGTCCCGGAACCGGGTTGCCCTGCTCGTCAATCTTCATGCCCAGCGAGAGACCCATCTGAGCAAGGATTTCCTTGATCTCATTCAGGCTCTTCCGGCCAAAGTTCTTGGTCTTCAGCATCTCTGCTTCGGTCTTCTGAATCAGCTCGCCGATCGTGGCAATATTCGCGTTCTTCAGGCAGTTGTAGCTGCGCACCGAAAGCTCAAGCTCTTCCACCGAGCGATTGAGATTCTCGTTGCGAATTGCCGGCCCGTCGTGCAGACCCTCAGCGCCCGGCTCCAACACCTCTTCGAAGTTGATGAAAATCGTCATATGGTCCTTCAGCAGCTTCGCCGAAAGTCCCAGCGCATCCGCAGGAAGAACCGTTCCATTCGTCCAGATCTCCAGCGTCAGCTTCTCGTAGTCGGTGATCTGACCAAGACGCGCAGCCTCAACCAGGTAATTCACCTTGCGCACCGGCGAGTGAACCGAGTCCACCGGAATAAATCCGATGCCCAGATCGCTGTCAAAGTTCTTATCGGCCGAAACATAGCCACGGCCGCGCTTCAAGCGCATCTCCATGTCAATGCGTCCGCCCTCGGAGATCGTGCAGATGTACACATTCGGATCGAGAATCTCAACATCCGAATCCGCTTCGATCGAGCCCGAAAGAATCACGCCCGCAGCATCCGCGCGCAGGTAAAGAGCCTTTGGCCCCTCACCATTCAGCTTGAACGGAATCTGCTTCAGGTTCAAAATAATGTCGGTCGCATCTTCAACCACGCCCGTGATCGACTGGAACTCATGCAGCACGCCCTCGATGCGAACAGCCGTAACAGCCGCTCCCTCGATGGACGAAAGCAGTGTGCGCCGCAGCGCATTGCCGATGGTCGTACCGAATCCGCGCTCAAAAGGTTGCGCGGAAAACTTACCGTAAAGGTTGGTCAGACTCTCCTGATCGACGGCGAGACGCTTGGGCTTTTGAAAACCTCTCCAAAGCATGGGGTGATCCTTTCTTCATCGCACACGCGAGGCATTCTGCGTGGCTGATGGTGGTGCGGTTGGAAGAAACAAGCTCTTAGCCGTTCGCTTCTGGCTCTTGGCTATGAGCAAAATTGTGAGCCCGCCGATAGCCCCAACTCAACGTTGGAGGCCATCGGCTCGAAGCTATTACTTGCTATAAAGTTCGACGATCAGTTGCTCGTTCACGGGCAAATTCACATCCTCGCGCTTCGGCATCGCAATGACCTTACCCGACAGATTGTCGGCAGCCACTTCGATCCACTGCACGCGGTTCTGACCCGAAACAAAGTCCTTCGCCGTCTCGAGCATCACCAGCTTCTTAGAAGCCTCGCGAATCTCGATCACGTCGCCAACCTTGCATTGGAAGCTCGGGATGTTCACCTTGCGGCCATTCACCTGCACATGCCCGTGGCGAACCACCTGGCGTGACTGCCGGCGCGACATCGCAAATCCCATCCGGTAGCAGACGTTGTCCAACCGCGTCTCCAACTGCTGCAACAACAGCTCGCCGGTAACGCCCGTGCGGCTCGCAGCCTTTTCGTAGTATGCGCGGAACTGTGTCTCCAGCGTGAAGTAGATGCGCTTTGCCTTCTGCTTCTCACGAAGCTGCAGACCGTAGCCCACCACCTTCTTCACCTTCTTCGACTGACCATGCTGGCCGGGCGGAAAGTTGCGCTTCTCGACGGGGCATTTATCGGTAAAGCACTTCGCGCCCTTGAGGAACAGCTTGGTTCCGTCCCTGCGGCAAAGCCGGCAGACGGGTCCTGTATAACGTGCCATTTTCTATCTCCAAATACTTCGGTTGTCGATCGCTTTACACGCACGCTGCGCTTCATCGCGATCCGGTAAAACAGCTTCTAGCCATTAGCTTCTAGCTAAAACAAAATCTCAGCGCGCTAAGCTTCTAGTTCTTGCCTTTAGCTAGAAGCTAGAGGCTAGGAGCTAGAAGCTCGCACTTATACCCTGCGACGCTTCGGCGGACGGCATCCGTTATGCGGCATCGGCGTAACGTCCCGAATGCTCCGCACATCGATACCCGCTGCAGCCAGAGCGCGAATCGCGGACTCACGTCCCGAACCCGGCCCCGAAACCCGCACATCAACCGCACGCAAACCGTGGTCACGCGCCGCCGTAGCTGCACCAACCGCTGCCTGCTGCGCCGCGAACGGCGTGCCCTTACGCGATCCGCGGAAACCGAGCGAACCCGAACTCTTCCAGCTCAGCGTATTGCCCTGCTGGTCGGTGATCGTCACGATCGTGTTGTTGAACGTAGCCTGGATGAACACCAGACCAAACGGAACATTCTTGCGTTCGCGTTTCTTGAACTTCTTATTCTTGCCGACCTTCGCGCCGGTACCCTTATTCTGTGACTTTGCCATGGGTTACTTCGTCGCTTTCTTCTTACCGGCAACAGTTCCCTTACGAGGACCCTTGCGAGTACGAGCGTTAGTGTGAGTACGCTGTCCGCGAACCGGAAGGCTGCGGCGGTGGCGAAGGCCACGGTAGGACTGAATCTCGATCAGGCGTTTGATGTTGAGCGAAATCTCCTTGCGAAGATCACCCTCAATGCCGCCTTCTGCTTCAATGACCTGACGAATCTTGTTGAGCTGGTCCTCATCAAGAGTGGCCATCTTCGCCAGGGGGTCAATCCCGGCCTTCTCTAAAATCTTCTTGGCGCGGGGATCCCCGATGCCATAGATATACGTGAGGGCGATACGAGCCTGTTTGTTTCCTGGCAGGTCGACGCCGGCAATACGTGCCATGGTGTGCCTTTCGGTTAGGCTTTGAGCATTGCTCTAAAGCGGGGTTAACGTTGTGCGGCTGACCATGTAGTTGAAACTTCCAGCTACTGTCTCCTCCAGGTTCATCGCACGCCTTAACATCGGCGAACTCGCCCGGTGGGGCCACAAATACAGGAAGCAGCGAGTAGCAAATAGGAAGTAGCGATTGGTTCCTGCTATTCCGTACTTCCTGCTTCCTATTTCCTACTAGCCTTGACGCTGCTTATGCTTGGCGTTCTCGCAAATCACGCGAACGATCCCCTTGCGGTGGATGACCTTGCACTTGTCACAAATCGGTTTCACTGATGCACGAACCTTCATAACAACTCCTCAACTTCTAGTCCCATGCGTTCAGCTTCTAACTAAACGCAAAGGCTGCTACGTAAACTCTCTATCGTTTGTCGTCCTTAGCTAGAAGCTAGAAGCTAAAAGCTAGAGGCTGTCTTACTGTCATCGTCTACTTGTAGCGATAAACAATACGGCCGCGGTTCAAGTCGTACGGGCTAAGCTCGATGGCAACCCGATCGCCGGGGAGGATGCGGATGAAGTTCTTGCGCATTCTGCCCGAAACATGCGCCAGCACCTGGTGCTTGTTTTCGAGCTCTACCTTGAACAACGCATTCGGCAGCGTCTCAACGACCACCGCCATCACTTCAATTGCATCTTCCTTCGACAAACAGTCTCCTTCGATAGAGTCCGCGCCTCTCGACGCAAAACTCCATCTGCTTTCCCTCAAACCTGTTTCGTGGGCTTCTGATAGTCTCCATCCACGTCCACCCGGCAAACATCAGCCAGACAGACAGGCGAAGACGGCGGAAGGTACACGCACCGTCTACGAGTCTACCCCAATTCCACCCGCTTTGGAAAGCAATCTCTGCGCCGCCTCCCCCTCGAACCCTCAAAGTTTCCCTTGCCAATACCTAGAACTACAAGGTATATTCCCCCCATGGCATCCCGCGACACCAATCCGAGCTTCATGAACGGAGTCCCCGAGCTCCTCATCCTCCAACTCCTCCACCACCGCGAGATGTACGGCTACGAGATCGTCCAGGCCATCCGCGACCGCACCGGAGCCATCATCGCCGTCGGCGAGGGCGTCGTCTACCCCGTCCTCCACACCCTCCAGCGTGCTGGAGCCCTCACCGCCAACCGCAAAACCGTCGCCAGCCGCAGCCGC
>DATCDL010000328.1:0-16696 GCA_036510715.1 Acidobacteriaceae bacterium | reverse complement strand
ATCGCCTGCCGCCTGGTCGCCGTGTTGGTGATCTGCCTCGCGTATGCAAACTCATTTCATAATGGCTTTCACTTCGATGACTTCCATACGGTCGTGGACAATCCCGCGATCCGCAGCCTGAAGAATGTGCCGCAATTTTTTACCGATGCCGCCACCTTCAGCGTCCTTCCCGCCAACCGCACCTACCGGCCCATCGTCTCTACTTCACTGGCGGTTGATTACGCCCTGGGGCACGGCTACGTGCCGTTCTGGTTTCACCTCTCGACGTTCCTGATCTTCATCGGATTATTTTTTCTACTCGACAGCTTGTATGAACTGCTCTTCACCAAAACGCAGCCATCGCCGGCGAACCGGTGGCTAGCCCTCGCTGCAGCCGCGTGGTTCTGCCTGCATCCGGCGATGGCGGAGACGGTCAACTATGTGATCCAGCGCGGCGACCTCTATTGCACGGTTGGGTGTGTAGCCGCGCTGTTGCTGTACGCGCGATATCCCCGGCTGCGGTTCACTGGGCTCTATCTCTTGCCGCTGGTGTTGGCTCTGCTCTCCAAACCGCCCGCCGCGGTATTTCCGTTGCTTCTCTTCTTCTACGTCTTCTTCTTTGAGGCGACGCAGCAAAGGGTACGCCGCAGCCTCATCGCAACTCTGCCTTCCGTCGCCGTAACGGCCGCGATGCTGCGGCTGCAGGCGGCCATGACTCCGAAGACGTTTGCTCCGTCCATCCTTTCTCCATGGGCCTACCGGCTCACCCAGCCTTACGTGTGGCTGCGTTATTTTGGTGAATGGATACTGCCTCTACATCTCAATGTGGACACAGATCTCTCTCCGATCAACCACTTCGATCCTCGAGTCGTGGCGGGTCTTCTATTCCTCTTGTTGTTACTGGCCGCGATCTCGATCACGGCCAGCAGATGCCGCCTTTATCCCATCGCGTTTGGATTGATCTGGTTTATCGTTACGCAACTCCCAACCTCGCTCTATCCCTTATCCGAGGTCGAAAATGACCATCGCATGTTCTTCAGCTTCGTGGGCCTGATGCCTGCGGCCGTGTGGGGAGCCTGGTGTCTCTTCGAGCGCTACCCACTCTGGACGCGGCAGCCAGCCCTGAGGACAGCCATTGTGTTGCTGGCGATCTTCGCGTTAAGTGGTTACGCGTATGGCGTCCGCGAGCGCAATAAAGTCTGGCACGATGAGTCCTCCTTGTGGCGCGATGACGTACTGAGGTCTCCGCACAATGGTCGAGGCCTGATGATCTACGGCCTGACGCAGATGAGCCAGGGCAAGTATCAAAGCGCTCTCGATCTCTTCATGCGGGCCTTGCAATTCACGCCGAATTATTCGACGCTCGAAATCAACCTCGGCGTAGTGAACGGTGCGATGGCCGATCAGGGAGAGGCCTTCCGCGCGCGCGTGGCAGAGGCACATTTTCTCAGGGCCATCGCGCTTGCGCCGACAGCCGACGAGCCTCACGCCTACTACGGCCGATGGCTGAAGAATCACGGCCGCACAAACGACGCAATTGCACAATTGAAGGTCGCCATTGAGCTCAACCCGGAGCGTCTCCTGCAGCGAGATGAACTCATCAACGCCTACACCATCTCCGGCGATGTGGAGGCTGCGCAGCAGGCTGCCCGGCAGACACTCGCAATCGCACCCGACGACCCGGTTGCGAAGCAAGCCCTCACCCACCCGTGCCTGCCTACGGCTGCGGACTGGATCAACCGCTCGCTCCTGCAGTATCAGCAGGGTGAATATGAGCAGGCCATCGAGTCGGCTCAACATGCCTTGCAACTAGATCCAAATTCCGCGGAGGCATGGAATAACATCGCTGCCGGCGATGCTGGACTCCACCGCTGGGATCAGGCGATTGCCGCCGCCCAGAAGGCGATTGACTTGAAGCCAGACCTCCAGCTCGCGCGCAACAATCTAGCGTGGTCGGTTTCGCAGAAGGCGTTCGCTCGTCATTAAAATCGTGCAGCCTCAAGGCCAGACGAACCATCCTGCTTAAGCCCCTACCGAATTAATGGAGCGGTGACGAAAAGTAGAAGCGAACCAGCGCCAGGTAGATTCGCAGCGAGTCCCACACCGGATGAAAAGGAGAGGTCTTGCCCCCCTCCATGTAGATCGTCGTGATGGGTATCTCGCGCAGCTTGCCGAGGTGTCGGCAGATATAGGCCAGTACGGTCATCTCGTACTCGTACCGCTCTCCGGGCAGAATCTCCAGTTGCGGCAAAATCGATCGCCGGAAAGCACGCAACCCCGTCTGCGTATCACTCACCTTCATTCCGGCGACGAATCCAAAAACATGTTTCGTCAGCACGTTCCCAAACCAATTCCTTAGCGGAACATCTTTGGCGAACTCCCGCACTCCGAGCGTGACTTCATCCCCGACCTCTCTCATCGCTCGGGCGACCGCGACGATATCTGCCACAGCGTGTTGCCCATCGGCGTCTGCGGTAATCACTCCGTCGATCAAAGGAAGCTCGCTCAGAATGTAGCGAAAGCCAGTCTTGAGCGCGCGTCCTTTCCCCCTATTCCTCTCGTGCCGAAGCAAATGGACAGACGGCACCGTCTTCATCTGTTCAAAGATCGGCAGGCTGCCTGCAGGGCTCCCGTCATCCACAACGAGAATCATTGCAAAGCCGTACGCGGCCAAGTCCTCCACCAACGCAATCAACCGCGTGTCCGGATTCCATGCCGGAATCAGCACCAGGAAATGTTCCAGTTCTCCGTGGGATCTCTGGTCAGAAGTTGGCAGCGTCGAGGACATGTCCGCACTAGCCTAATTGAACCGTGGTGAATTAGCACGCTCTCGCTACTGCTGTGTCATCACCTTCGCTTGACAGCCTATGAGGCTCGCAGTCTATCCTCAATTCATCCTGCGCGACGATGGATTGTTTCCCTTCAGGCATTACCTTCCTCGATTAAGTTCGAACTCTGACGGAGCCTCACCGAATGTCTTCTGTAACATCTGAATCGAGTAACCGGGAGTTCACCTCTCGCACTCCAGAGTCGAAAATGCGTTGGGTCGTCTGCGGGTTGCTCTTCCTCGCGACCACGATTAATTACATGGACCGCTCGGTCCTCTCGCTCATCGAACCCCTCCTGCATCTGCCGTTCATGGGATGGGTTGCGGGCATCGACGCAAAATATCAGACCGGTTATCACCTCAACTACGGCCACATCGTTGAATGCTTCCAGATTGCCTACGCCGTCGGATTTTTGATTGCCGCGCCGTTCATTGACAAGCTCGGCACCAAGGTTGGCTACGCAGTGGCCATTTCCATCTGGGCTGTTTCTTCGCTGAGCCATTCCCTGGTCCACTCCGTCCTGGGTTTCTGCATCGCTCGTATTTTTCTCGGGCTGGGGGAGTCCGGCAATTTTCCCGCAGCCATCAAGGCAACCAGCGAGTGGTTTGGCAGCGAGGACCGCGCGCTCGCTGTCGGCGTGTTCAACTCCGGAGCCAATGCCGCGTTCTTCATTGCTCCGGCGATTATTCCGCTCGTCACCATACGCTTCGGCTGGCGGTCGGCGTTTCTTTGTACCGGCTTGATGGGCATCGGATGGCTCGTTCTCTGGATGCTTTTTCCGTATAACCGTCTTCGCCGTGGCCTCACCACGACGCAGGCCAACCTGCAAAAGGTCGTCCCCGACGTCACCGGGAAGAAGCTCTACAAGGTTCTTTTTCGCAGCCGCGGTCTCTACGCCTTCTCCATTGCGAAGGGACTCACCGACCCCGTCTGGTGGTTCTACCTCTTCTATCTCCCGATGTTCCTCAACGACAACTACGGCCTAAGCCTCTCTCAAGCCTATTGGCCGATCGTCATCGTCTACGCCGTCTCCTCGGTGGGCTCTTTCCTCGGCGGAGGTTTGTCTGGCCTCCGCATGAAGCGCGGCCACACCGTCAACAATGGACGCAAATTTGCTCTCTTTGTAACCGCTGTGTGTGTTCTCCCCATCATGCTTGTTCCGCACATGCACGTGCTGTTCCCGCATAACGCGTGGCCGGCCGTCGGCCTCTTCGCGCTGGCAGCAGCTGCTCATCAGGGCTGGTCGGCGAACATCTTCACGACCCCAACCGACATGTTCCCGTCGACGTCTGTCTCCACCGTGGTCGGCATCGGAGGAGCGGTCGGTTCAGTTGGAGGAGCGCTTTTCACGGTGCTTGTCTCGCATCTTCTCTCGCTGCATCCGCTGGTGATCTTCACCCTGGCAGGCCTCTCTTACAGCGCCTCTCTGCTGATCTTCCATCTACTGGTCCCCAATCTCGGAGTCACTCCAGGCAGCGAAGATCCTCGACCATTCTTGTCCGACGAGAACGCGTAGCTGCGCCCTGGTCGACCCACAAGATCCGACGAGAGGCTCAAGCGCGCCCCTCGTGCCAGCATATTCTGATTCCGTGCGCTAGAGACCATGGCTGCCACCGACGGCGACGATCCCAATTGTGATGGTCTGGCCACGCTCGCTCCATGGAGTGCATCTCATTAAGGTGAGTCAGGTTCCCGGCCGGTAACCCGGAGATCGAAGGGCAACCAAATGAAGACGACCAGCGCATTCCCGGGATTAGTTTTCATCGTCATCGTCACAATCGGAGGCCTTGCCTCCTACGGCGTTCATCAGGCCGGTGGTGAGTTCGCAGCAGGCGCCATCTTTGTGTTGGCCATCGTGCTCGCATCCCTTGTGTCCGCCGCCATTCGAGTGGCCGACCCCTGGAGCAAGGCAGTTGTCTTGCGACTAGGAAACTTCCGCTCGCTTGAAGGCCCCGGACTCTTCTTCATCATCCCGCTCATCGAAACCATTCCTTACTGGATTGACACCCGCGTGCTCACCAGCTCCTTCAAGGCAGAGAAAACCCTCACCAAGGACACCGTACCGGTCGATGTTGATGCCGTGCTCTTTTGGAAGATCGTTGACCCGAAGGCGGCCGCATTAAATGTGGCGGACTACCTGACCGCCATCGGTTGGGCATCGCAGACGGCCCTGCGCGATGTGATTGGCAAGACGATGCTCTGCGACATGCTTGAAGGCCGTGACAAGATCAGCGATGCCATCCAAAAAATCATTGACGCACGCACCGAGCCCTGGGGTATCAACGTCATCTCCGTCGAAGTCAAAGACGTTCTCATCCCCTCCGCTCTGGAAGATGCGATGTCGATGCAGGCCCAAGCCGAGCGCGAGCGTCAGGCTCGCGTGATCCTCGGCGACTCTGAGCGGCAGATAGCCGAGGCCTTCGGAGACGCCGCAAAGACCTACGCCAATGATCCGGTCGCGCTTCACCTCAGGGCCATGAACATGCTATACGAAGGCCTCAAGCAGAACTCGACCATCGTCATTGTCCCAAGCTCCGCAGTCGAGACGATGCAGTTGGGCAGCATGGCCGGGCTGACGGCGCTGACCATGGGCACAGGTCAGGAGCGTGCCCTCAAAGCGGCCGACAACGCGCCGCCGACCGCACCCCGCGTCCTGTGACTTAGAAAACATATAACAAATCAAATCCGCACCAGGGAGATCGATCGCATTGAAGGCCGCTATATTTGATGGGTCATTGAGTTCGCCAGGGAAGCACCTCCGCATCGAAGATGTTCCTCGCCCGAAGGTGCAACCGGGGTATGTACTTCTTCGGGTGATTGCGTGCGGTGTCTGCCGAACGGATCTGCACATCGTCGAAGGTGATCTCCCACCATTGCGGCCACGCCTCATTCCAGGGCACCAGATCGTCGGCGAGATCGTGGAGGGAGCGACAAAGGAATCACCCATCGGACAGCGCGTCGGTGTCTCCTGGATGGGTGGCGTCGATGGCGATTGCTGGTTCTGCAAACACCAGATGGAAAATCTTTGCGATCATCCGACCTTCACCGGATACACCGTCGATGGCGGGTACGCAGAGTTTGCCCTCGTGCGCGAAGACTTCACCTACGCCCTGCCGCAGGGCCACGATCCAATGCACGTCGCGCCTCTGCTGTGTGCAGGAATCATCGGCTTCCGAAGTCTTCGCGTCGCCGGCGTCCAGCCCGGTGAGCGAGTCGGTCTGTTCGGTTTCGGAAGCTCCGCCGCCCTCGCAATCCCCGTTCTCCAATCCTGGAATTGCGAAGTCTACGTGGTGACGAGAGGCGAGCAGCATCGCAAAATGGCGTCCGATCTCGCTGCCACGTGGGTCGGCAGGGAAGACGATAAACCCCCTGTCACGCTGGATCGTGCTATCACTTTCGCTCCGAGCGGCAAGGTGGTCGTCGATGCTCTATCCACTCTGCGAAAGGGCGGGGTTGTCGCCATCAACGCGATTCACCTCGATCAGATGCAGGCGTTTGATTACGACAAACTTCTCTGGGGCGAACGTCAGATTCGCAGTGTTGCCAACATGACGCGAGACGATGCTCGCGATTTCTTGAAGCTTGCCCAGGATCTCAAGATTCGGCCACGTGTCTCAAGGTTCTCCCTGGACGACGCGAACAGCGCTCTCGAAGCCGTGAAGCATGAGACAGAGAACGGATCAGTTGTCCTCGTAGTTGACACTGCAGCCGCGCATTGATGGCCCGACAAACATTCCTCATCCATCAACCACTTCTAATCAGCAGCTTCTTCCTCTGTCTTTGCAGCATCCGGCTCCGGATCAAGAATGGTCGGTCGCTGCGCGTTTTGCTCCGGAAGTCGATCGTGAAGAACCACATTCAACAGTGACTGGTTAACGTGGATTCTACCGTTGTACGTGATGAAGCCCAGCTTTCGGAAACGGTTCATGAAGAAGCTGACACGAGACCGCGTAGTGCCGATCAAGTCCGCGAGCGCCTCCTGGGTAATCGGAGGAATCATGGTTTCCGGCTCCCCCGGTTTGCCAAACGCTGCCATCAGCAACAAGGTGCGAGCGAGGCGTTTCTCACTATTGTTGAAGAGTTGATCGATCAGGTCTTCCTGCGTTCGCATGCTCCGCATCAAGATGAACTTCAAAAATACATCAGAGAATGCGTGTTGCTCATGCAGGAGTTTCACCATGTCCGTCCGGTCGATCTTCAGCGCGACGCAGGCTGTGATGGCAATCGCCGTAGCGGTGTGAAGTCCAACGACGGCGGCCAGCGATTCCTCTCCAATGAAGTCGCCTGCAGCGAGAAGAGTAACCGTAGCCTCCTTTCCTCTCGTCGACACAACCGTCAGCTTCGCGCGTCCGGATTCCAGATAGAAAATTGCGTTCGCATCGCTCCCTTGCGAATAGAATGCGTGCTTCGGCTTCACCTTGACCAACTTCCGTGCCAAGCCTGCCGCCGCCAAATAGGTGGCTGGATGAAAGTTCGTCTTGTCCGCTTCGGCCATGATTGCCTCGTATTAAATCTTCCTCTGGTCCCAATCGGATGCGCCCATCCGCTCGGTTTTTCTATTCAAGAGTCTCAACTCGAAGCGCGAGATTCTGAGCATTTGAGACCTCTTTTGAAAGATTGCTGTAACAAGGAATCTCTAGCGCTACGCCCTCAAGACGCGCACGCCGCCCTCGTCTCATTGGCCATCGGACGAATCCTTTGAGGCGTCGTTGAAGGGTGTGGACCGCATCACATGGAGGGGGTTTGCGATTACGCTAGACTCATTGGAACATAGTGCATGGTACGTAAGATGCAGATACTCGTTGTGAATAGCGGCTCCTCCTCGATTAAGTTTTCAGTCTTTGCCGTGGACCAGCACGACGCTACTGAGCCGCAGGTGCTCGTAGATGGCCAACTCAGTGGAATCGGCGGAGGCGACGCCACCTTGAGCGTTCACGTTGTCCACCAGCCAACGTCCGCTCCAACCAAATCCAACGTCGGAATTCATAATCTCGAGCAGGCGATCTCAACTGTTCTCGACACGGTCTCAGCAACTGGAATGCCGGCATTTCAGGCTGTCGGCTTCCGCGTTGTGCATCCCGGCCCGAAGCTCCGTTGGCACCAGCGAATCACTCCCGAGGTCTTGCAGGATCTGGAAGCCGCTGCAGTGTTTGCTCCGCTGCACGACCCTCAAACGTTGCAGATGATTCACGCGTTCATGTCAAGATTTCCGCGCCTCCCCCACTATGCCTGCTTCGATACGGTCTTTCACCAAACCATGCCCGAAGAAGCGACCACCTATCCACTACCTCCGCACTATGCGGAGCAGGGCGTGCGGCGTTACGGTTTTCACGGACTCAGTTGCGAGTCGATCGTGCGCCAACTGCAACGCCGAGGACAGCCTCCAAAGCGCATGGTCATTGCTCATCTGGGCAGTGGATGCAGTGTAACGGCATTAGTGGATGGCCTGTCAGTCGACAACACGATGGGGTTCACTCCAACCGGAGGAGTGGTGATGGGAACACGCTCGGGCGACCTCGATCCCGGCCTCGTGCTCTATCTCCTGCGCGACCTCAAGCAGCCTTCGAGCGAAGGAATCTCTGCGATCGAGACGTTACTGAATCACACATCCGGAGTCGCTGCATTGAGTGGCATGCCCAACGATGTGAAGGCCATACGCAAGGCTGCCAACGAAGGCCAGCCGCGAGCAACCCTCGCTTTGAAAATCTTCACCCGAAGCATCACCCGCGCCATTGGAGGCTTCTGTTGGCTGCTCGGCGGGCTCGATGCGATTGTCCTCACGGGCGGCATCGGTGAACATGACCCGCAGACGCGAGCGCAAATTCTGACCAGCCTCGACGGTCTTGGCGTTGTCCTCGATGCGTCTCGCAATCAGTCCGCTGCCGCCGGCATCCAACAAATCAGTGCACAGGCATCCAACACTTCGATCCTTGTAGTTCCAGCTCAGGAAGACCTGATGATTGCCCTGCACGTTGAACGCATGGCACAACGAAAGGCGAATGAAACGCCTCGCATTTCATAGAACACCAACAATGAAGAACATGAGGAGCCTGGGATGAACAAGCAATCGGACGACATCCATAACGCGACCTTGAACCTTGTGACCGCAGCGCCAGAGCCTGATGAACTTCATCGCATCGACGCCTACTGGCGATCCTGCAATTATCTCTGTGCCGGCATGCTGTACTTGCAGGCGAATCCTCTACTCCGCGAGCCACTACTGCCCGAGCACATTAAGAACCGGCTCCTAGGCCATTGGGGCAGCGACCCGGGCCAGACCTTCATTTGGGTCCATCTAAACCGGCTCATCACCAAGTACGATCTCGATGCAATCTATATCTCCGGCCCCGGTCACGGAGCCCCTGCAACGCTGTCCAACAGCTATCTCGAGGGCGTCTATTCAGAGGTCTATCCGCATCTGGCACAGAACCTTCACGGCATGCAGAAGTTCATGAAGCAATTCTCCTTTCCCGGAGGAATCGGCAGCCATTGCACGCCCGAAACCCCTGGCTCTATCCACGAAGGCGGAGAGTTGGGCTACAGCCTTTCACGCGGGTTTGGCGCGGCCTTCGATAACCCCGATCTCATCGTCACGGTGGCCGTCGGCGATGGCGAAGCAGAGACCGGACCGCTCGCAACATCCTGGCACTCGAACAAATTTCTCAACCCGATCTGCGACGGTGCGGTGCTTCCGGTCCTGCATCTCAATGGCTACAAGATTGCCAATCCCACCCTGCTCGCTCGCATCACGCATGAGGAGTTGGAGAGCCTCTTCATCGGCTACGGATGGAAGCCGTACTTCGTGGAGGGAGATGATCCAGAAACGATGCACCCAAAGATGGCGCAGGTGATGGAGCAGTGCGTTCTCGAGATTCGCGCGATCCAGCAGAAGGCTCGCAGTGCGCCCGCGGACGCACCCACAGAACGGCCACGGTGGCCCATGATCGTGCTGCGCACCCCTAAGGGCTGGACCTGTCCCAAAAAGATCGATGGTCATAATCTGGAAGGCTCATGGCGAGCCCACCAGATGCCCATTCTCGATCCGAAGACGAATCCGGAGCATCTCAAACTCGTTGAGCACTGGATGCGGAGCTATCGTCCCGAGGAGCTTTTCGACGAGGCCGGAACGCTCATCCCGGAGCTGCGTGCGTTGCCACCGCAAGGTGCACGGCGCATCAGCGGCAATCCCCACGCGAACGGTGGCCTGCTGCGCAAGCCGCTCGAGCTTCCTGATTTTCGTGACTACGCCGTCAAGATTGATGCGCCCGGTCAGACGAGCCTCTCGCCAACCAACGTCCTCGGCCACTTTCTCTGCGATGTCATGCGAAACAACATGAGCAACTTTCGCGTCTTCGGTCCGGATGAGACTGCATCGAATAAGCTCGACGCGATTTACGCCGCCAGTCCCAAGACCTGGCTTGCAGAGATGATTCCGTCAGACGCCGATGGCGGCTTCCTCTCCACGCATGGCCGCGTGATGGAAATGCTCAGTGAGCATACGCTTGAGGGTTGGTTTGAGGGCTATCTTCTCACCGGCCGCCACGGCTTCTTTTCCAGTTATGAAGCCTTCGTCCACATCATCGACTCGATGTTCAATCAGCACGCCAAGTGGCTCGAAAAGAGCAAGCTGGAACTGCGTTGGCGCGCCCCCATCTCTTCGCTCAATCTCCTGATCACGTCGCTCGTCTGGCGTCAGGACCACAACGGCTTCACCCATCAGGATCCGGGCTTTCTGGACATCGTCACCAACAAGAGTCCGGAGGTGTCCCGCATCTACCTTCCGCCCGACGCAAACTGCTTACTCAGCGTGGCCGATCACTGCCTCCGCAGTACGAACTACATCAACGTGATCGTCGCGGACAAGTCGCTGCACCTACAGTATCTAACCATGGATGAGGCCATCGAGCATTGCACCAAGGGCATCGGCATATGGGACTTCGCCAGCAATGACGATGGCATCGAACCGGATGTTGTCATGGCGTGTGCCGGCGACATCCCCACGCTGGAGGCGCTCGCCGCTGTTGCCATCCTGCGCGAGCGCTGCCCGGAGGTAAAGATTCGCTTCATCAATGTCGTCGACCTCTTCCGTCTGATGCCCGAGGAGGAGCACCCTCACGGCCTATCATCGCGGGAGTTCGACAGTCTCTTCACCACGGACAAGCCCGTCATCTTCAACTTCCACGCCTACGCGTCGCTCATCCACAAGTTGACCTACCGCAGAACGAATCACGACAACATCCACGTCCGCGGATATAAGGAGAAGGGCAATATCAATACTCCCCTGGAGTTGGCCATTCTCAATCAGGTGGACCGTTTCAATCTCGCGATGGATGTCATCGATCGCGTCCCCTCGCTCCAGGTACGTGCAGCCCACACCAAGGAGTGGCTCAAGAACCAGATCATCGATTCGATTTGCTATGCGAACGAAAACGGAATTGATCGTCCCGAGATAAGGGACTGGAAGTGGCCAACGAAGTCCGCCCAGTCCTGAATGGACCACCAGCAGCCACGCTAGCCGAGACGGTCTCCACGACAGATCCCCTCAGCAAGCCGCAGTTCGTGTCTGTGCGTGGCTTCCGCTGCCCGGCAGCAGTCGCTCCGGGCACGAGGGATTGTCCGACCGAATCACAGCGTAGGGAATCACCGTGGAGCAGTAAATGCACTTCGCCTCATAGATGATCATCGTCGGTCCTGTTCGCAATGGGTTGAACGACCGCATGCACTCGGGACAGGTGATCACGAGGCTCGAGTCCTCGCTCCCATCCGCCTGCCAGGGCAACCACACGGGTTCCATGGAGCTTCGAGTGACCTCGAAAATTCCATCGGGAAGCACCCGGATTCCGTTCACGATTCCCAGCAACTCATTCAGATCGGTCGCCTTTTCGTAGAACGCGTCTGCCGCAACCCCGGCGGGCACTCCCGGCCCGGAATACGCGCTGCTCATCGCAATCACGGGGATCATCGGAAATCTTCGCCGCACAACCGATAGCAGCTCGAACCCGGACATGCCCGGCATGTATAGATCGGACAGCAGAATATCTGGAATCTCCGCGCGGATTGCGGCTAGAGCCGCGAAGCCATCCTGTGCAGTACGAACGTCAAATCCCGAATGCGTCATGATGACTGAAAGCAGATGCAGAAGCGCGCCATCATCGTCGACGATGAGTAAGGTCGTAGTCTGTGTGGGCATCGAGTTCCTTTCTTCAGACGTTAGTGCATGGGCCATGGTTAAAACTGCCACCACCCCCGAAATTGCGTCTGTCCAGAATTGCTCACAGATAGCTATTGTTAAGGTCGTCTTTATACGCTGCAGTTCAGTCGTGAAGGATTACGTTCAGCAGGGATTTGTGCACCTGGATGCGACCGTTGTATGAGATAAACCCCAATTTGCGAAAGCGGTTCATAAAGAAACTCACGCGTGAGCGCGTCGTTCCGATCATCTCTGCAAGGGTCTCCTGCGTGACCTTCGGAATCTGCGTCTCATCCTCCCCCGGCGTGCCGAACTCGGCCATCAGCAGAAGAATGCGGGCAAGGCGCTTTTCACTGGAGTTGAAGAGTTGATCCACCAGATCGGCCTGCGTCCGCATACTGCGCGCCAGCACATATTTCAGGAACATGTCAGAAAAGGCGTGCTCCTCGTGGATGACACGAATCATCTCTTCCCGTTCAATCTTCAGCGCCATACAGGTGGAGATGGCCGTTGCCGTAGCCAACCGTAGCCCGGGAACTGCGGCCAGAGATTCTTCGCCAACAAAGTCGCCAGCCGTAAGCAGCGTAATCGTCGCCTCCTTGCCGCTCTTCGACACCACTGTGAGCTTGGCTCGCCCCGTCTGCAGATAATAAACGCAGTTAGCAGGGTTTCCCTGGCTGAAAAAGGCTGCTTTAGGCTTGATGCAGACCATTCTCCGCCCTAAGCCCGCGCTCGCTAGAAACGCTGCCAGATCAAACGTCGTCGTTTGCTGCCCATTCACCAGTTCCGCCTCCTCTCCATCGATGTTCGTACGGGATAGGACGGATGCGATTCAGGCGTGAACCTTCATACACAAAAGAGGAAACAGGCGGCGATCCCTCTACGTTTTCATGGGATGAATCCACAGACTGTTCTCTTTTGCACACTTTCAAAGAAAATCATCACCGACGACAGTATAGTGCCGCCGCGTGCGGTGCAAACATTTATTTATGCGCTGGGTTTGACCGGCATCGCGTGGGCCTGCGTGACTCTCTGCGCCATCGGAACATACGGCGCCGGGTACGTCGGTCCGGTATAGTCTGCGCGAGGCCGAATCAGACGGTTATCGTCTTGCTGTTCAATCACATGAGCACACCAGCCTGAAATGCGGCTGATCCCGAAAATCGGCGTAAACAGGTCAATGTCGATTCCCAGTGTCGTGTACGTGCTGGCCGAGTAGAAGTCGACGTTCGCGTTCAGGTGCTTCTCTTCTTTAATAAACAGCTCGATCTTCCTCGACATCTCGTACCACTTCGGATTTGCGTCCCTGCCCAGATCCTCCGACATCCTCCGCAGATGGGTCGCCCGAGGGTCCTCCGTCGTGTACACCCGGTGCCCGAATCCCGAGATCTTTTCCTTGTTCTCCAGCATCTTCCGCACATGCTCCACCGGATCTTCGCCGGCTTTATCGATCTCGTACAGCAGGTGCATCACTGCCTCATTCGCACCTCCGTGCAGCGGCCCCTTCAATGCTCCAATCGCTCCCGTGATCGCCGAGTGCATGTCCGAAAGCGTGGCCGCGATCACCCGCGCCGCAAACGTGCTCGCATTCAACTCATGATCAGCATGCAGAATCAGTGCCACATCGAGCGCCTTGGTAGCCGTCTCCGACGGCCTCTCCCCATTCAGCATCCACAGAAAATTCGCCGCATGCGACATCGACGTGTCCGGCTTTACAAGCTCTTTCCCCTTGCGAATTCTGTCGAACACCGCAACGATCATCGCAATCTGGGATGTGAGACGGAAGCTCTTCCGAATATTTGCCGTATGCAGCACCGACTTCTCGTCCGGATCGTAGATCGAAAGCAGCGACACCGTGGTGCGCAAAACCTCCATCGGCGACGCCGTCTTCGGAACATTGTGCAGAAAGGCAATCACATCGTCGGGCAACTGCCGTGCCGCTGCAAGCTGGTGCGAAAAGTCTTTCAGTTCCGCCGCCGTTGGCAAAGTCCCATTCCACAGCAAATACGTCGTCTCTTCGAACGACGACTTCTGCGCCAACTCATGGATGTCAATCCCCCGGTAGGACAGAATTCCCTTGCCCCCGTCGATAAAACAGATCGAGGACTCATTGGCGACAACGTCTTGCAAACCCTTTGGTGCAGCGGTGGACATGGAGACTCTCCAATCAAAATTCTTAGCGGCTTGATTATCGGACTGCTGAGAAGCTGTTGTCACCTGCGTTGTGCGTTTATCGATTCGCTTGTGCGGATTTGCCTCTCCATCTCCTCAATTGCCCCAAAGCGCTGCGGCGAATACGCTGTGATATCCAGCACCGGCGTTTTCCCTTCGATCAGATCTGCCAGTATCATCGCAGTTGCTGGCGCCAGCAGTATCCCGTTCCGATAGTGCCCGCTCGCAATCAGGTGCCCGGTCCGCTCGCACGCCCCAAGAATCGGCAGAGTGTCAGGTGTCGCAGGACGCAGCCCAGCCCAGGCCTCCACCATCGGAGCCTCGCTCTCCGACCCCAGTTCCGGAACCAGTTCCGCTGCGAGCGCTCGCAGCCGCAACAGGTCAGCAGGCCGTACCGTCGTGTCGAAACCGGCGTCCTCCACCGTCGCCCCCAGCAGAGCCGTTCCTGCCTGCGCCCCAGAAGTTCGCGGAACGATATAAATGCGCCCACTCCGATGCACCTCTTCCAGCGGCAGCCTCGCCGGCAGTCGCACCCTCAGCATCTGTCCCTTGCGTGGCCTGATCGGAACCTCGCCCAACGACAGCCCGCTCATCACCTCGGACGTCCAAGCGCCCGCGCAGTAAATCAGCGCCTTTGTGCTGAACTCAACCCCGCCGGCCAACCGGATCTTCAGTCTCTCGCAGGCCTCGCCCACGCCTGCAATCTGCGTCTCCTCAAGCAGTTTAATGGGAGTCGCCCTGACCGCAGCCAGCAATCCTGCCGCAAGTTGCCGTGGATCGAGCGATCGTTCCTGCAGCCTGATTGTCCCACCGTCCGCCCGGTACTGAATCGTAGTCTCCGTCTGGAAGGGAACTGCCAAGCCCGACAGCGCTTCGATCCGCCTCAAAAACTGGGGATACCGCTCCACACTTAAATAAGAGAGCGGCTCTAGCTCCTTCGGGTTGTGCGGATCGTCCGCGGCTAGCATTCCAGCTGCGGCAATCGACGCCCCCGAAAGGCTTCGCCCGCGCTCGATCACTCGAACCACGGCCCCCCGATCATGAAGCTCCAGCGCCACCGCCAGGCCGATCAACCCCGCTCCAACAATCACCACATCCGGAGCCGCGCCCGGGTCGGTCCAGCGGCCTATCTCAGGTTCTCTAGTCTTCATCCTGTTCTTTATCGTATGCGAATCGATTTCTCTCCTTCTAAAGGTTGCCAGCCCTCTATGTTTGCAACGTACAATCGTGACTTCGATCCAACGTTTTGGTTGGATTTCGCATCCACTCTCGAACGAAACCTGCATCTCATGAGCTTGGCATCGCTCTAGGAGCAGCCTGCAAGGAGGAAAGACAAGTATGAGCCTTTACGACGACAAGGAAGTAACAACGCGGGAATACGTGGATCCAAAGCCGCCCATGTGGCTTGTGGGCGTTGCAGTTGTTGCGCTGCTCGTAGCCTTGGGCGGCCTGCTCTGGAGCCTCGGATTACAGAACCATCTCACCGACGCAGAGGCGAAACTCGCTGCCTCGAACCAACAGAATTCTGCTCTTTCTGAGAAGATCGACGACATCAACGAGCGCATGAAGGCACAGGGCCAGGCGCTCGCTCAAAGCGTCGGCCTCACGCAGAAGCAGCTCGAGGATAAGTCCGATCAGCTTGTAGCCGCCCAGCGTAGTGCTCAGGCTCAGACTGCGCGCCTCGCCCGTGAACAGAAGGCGACCGAGCAGAAGGTTGGCGCGGTTCAGAGTGACGTCTCCTCCGTCAAAACCGACGTTGGCGGTGTCAAGACTGACGTTGCCAGCACCCAGGCTGATCTCGCTGCGACCAAGACGCAACTCACCCGCGTCATGGGCGACGCTGGTGTCATGAGCGGCCTCATCGCGACCAACCACGATCAGCTCGAAGAGCTCAAGCACAGAGGCGACCGTAACTACTACGAGTTCACTCTCCACAAGGGTGCTCCGGCGCAGAATGTCGGCACCATCAAGCTGGCGTTGAAGAAGGTGAATGAGAAGCACAACAAGTACACCCTCACCGTTAGTTCCGATGACAAGAACATCGAAAAGAAGGACAGGACGCTCGATGAGCCAGTACAGTTCTACTCCGGCAAGTCGCCAGCGATGTTCGAGATTGTCGTGAACAACATCTCCAAGAACACCGTGACGGGTTATCTCAGCACACCAAAGAATGCGCCCGCACCCATCGCCGTTCCGTAGTTCACGCCCCACCTACCCAAGGGCTGCGCAGACTCTCTGCGCAGCCCTTCTCGTTTTCTCGCCTTAGGGCAGCGCAACCGTGATGGGTGCAGCATCATGAGCCAGCGTGAACGTCAGGGTTGCTGACTTCTTCGCCTTCCACCCTGTCGCAGAGATCTGCGGAAAGAGCAATAGAACCGTACCCACCTTCGTTTTACCCGGCTCCACCGAATCGTCGAAGTTGATCGGCGGTGCTACCGGAGGGCTGACCAGCGGAAGAATCTGCGGAAACGTCTCTGCCAGCCGAGGCACATAGTTGCCCGCGATGATCGTTGCCTCTTTGGTCGTG